>CALBRY010000363.1 GCA_937927665.1 uncultured Chloroflexota bacterium | reverse complement strand
AAATTTGATCGCGTTATCAAGCAGATTGGCGACCGCTCTCCGAAGCTGTTGTTCATCTCCGGTCACACATACAGGTTGATCTGGCAGATCGAGCACGAACTGAATATTAACCTGTTCAGCGCGCGAGGCATAGGATTCGCTCATATCATGTAGCAAGCGTGTCAGTTCAACCGGATGAAAGGTGTGACTGGTCTTTGCTTCCAAGCGTGAGAGATCGAGCAGGTTGTTGGTGAGCGATTCCATCCGTGCGACCTGTGTCCGTGCCCGCTCCACATACTGCAAACGCCGCACCTCGTCGGGTTCGGTGACCGCCAGTTCCAAATCAGCATGCAGCGCGGTGAGTGGTGTATGCAGTTCATGTGCCGCATCCGCAACGAAGCGGCGCAGTGCGATGATCGTCGCTTCGACCGTCGTCGCCATTTCGTTGAATGCCTGCGCCAGTACGCCAAATTCACGGCTGCCACCTCCTTTAACCCGTGTAGCGAGTTCACCGGCTGCCATGTGGCGTGCCCCGTATGTCAGCGCGATCAACGGGCTGATGATCTGGTTGCTGACTAGGAAACCAACCCCGGCAGCGATGATGATCGCCGCAATTCCGGCAAAGATAAGCGCAGCCGCCACATTATCGACAATCTGCGCGCCTAAGCTCATTCCTTCGCTCAGTTCCACATAGCCGGTGATTACGCCGCTGTTGTCAATCAACGGCATGCGTACCACTTGATCGGAATACGCGCCTTCGCGTACCTCTCCAACCAGATCGAATCCGTAAGGTGTGCTGGCAATCGCGTACTGGAAAACATCACCCCCTTCTTTAATTTCGAGAACTGGATCTGCCATCTGGCTTTCGATGGGGATCATGTTCATTCCACCCGCTTCCGCCATTCCGAAGGGCGCTGCTTGCGCCGGAACCGACACCATGACGGATGCGCCCTCTGGGACAAAAGCCGTCGCCATCGTGATCGGATCTCCAACGCTGCCATAGGCGGCATACCCAACTGTCAACATGTTGGATGGTGTCCCAGTATCGATCAGCACTGTGCCTTGCGGAGAGAGAATTCGCACGCGGGATTGTACGATAAAAGCGAGATTTTGAAGCTGCGACTGGATCTCGCCGGGGGTTTTGTCGCTGACTTGAAGCTGCATTACCGACATACTGATCGCGCGCGCATTGTCTTCCAGATGCAGCAGCTCACGCTCAGCGTAATAGCCGCGCAAAGTCGCCAACAGCGCCGCACCTAAACAAATCGTCGCTAAAACCGCAATCACTGCATACGAAACAGGCAGACGCCATCGAATCGATTGAAAAACCATGCTGATGCCTCCTGTGTTAGCGGAGTGATCTCGGCTGAGCAGCTTATGCTTTGACCGCCTATTCTTTATTTTACAGGCTGGCGAAAATATGGATCTAGCACCGCTGGTTGCAATCCGATTACAACTTCGTAATCACAGGTGCAAAAATGTCCGTGTGCTTGGTGGATCTAACACCTGTACGCGTCGTGTCACGAATTTCACGCACCAATCATGGCGCAAAGGATAAAAAATCTGTGGAATCTTTTGCACGTTACCTGCTCGATACCAACATTTGCAGTTACATCGCCAAAGCGCGCGAGAACGGAAACATCCTCAATCATCGGGTGCAGGCGCACTACCGCCGCCATGCGGATCGGGTGTTCATCAGTGCAATCACCGTGCGAGAACTACACGATTGGATTGTGCTGCCTGATACTCCCGATTGGCAGCGTGAGAATGCCCGCGCTCTTTTGGCTGAACTCGCTGTGCGAATTGTCCCATTCGACACAGAAGCGGAGGCACTTGCCCTCAAGATTGCAGATGATCTCCAGAAGCGCGGACAGAAGCTCGAAATGGCGGATATTCAGCACGCCGCGGTCGCACTGCGCGGCGGATTCGTGTTCGTCACGCATGATCGACATTTTGACCGCATCATGGGCTTGGTACATGTCGATTGGGTAGACTTACCCGTTGAAGATGATTCTGAGACTCCTTAAGCTGAATCACAATGTTCGCTGCACATGGTACGTATCAACCGGACACAAAACGTTTTCTCCTTTGGGCAGAAGGCGATACCACCGCGATTCGGCGCAAACGCGGCAGAGCGGCACATCCATTCACCGTATCATCGGATCGCCTGCGCGCATGGCTGGCGCGGATCACGCCGCGTCTGCGCGCCGAATCGACACCGCTGACGCTGTGGCTGCCGACTGTGGGGGATCAGCCGCAAGCCTCGCCAGAATATGGCAGTACATTTGACGAGAATATACCGATCACGTTACAGGCGTGGCATGTCGAAGCGCTGGCACTTAGTCCATCCGAGGCAGTCGAGATGCTGCTTGCGATCAGTGGGCGCGAGGACATCGGGCGCGATCTGCGTTTCTGGCGGGCGGCAGCACTCGAAGCGCTGGCGATGCTCAACGGGCAGCAGGTTTTGCCCGCGCTTGAGCGTGACGGGGCGTCCTTTCGCGCGCTGTGGCAGCTGCCGCCCGAATCTTCAGAGCGGCTGAACGACCTCGCCGCCCATATGCCGCCGCTCTGCCGTGCCGCCGTTGAATCCCTCGATCAAGCACTTTCGCCGCACCGTATACTCGACGCCTTCATGAAAGCCATTGTCGATACGACGATTCGCAGTCTGGCTCCGCCCGTCAAACTGTCGCGCAACCCATCCCCCGGCGAGGCGTGGTGGTCAGCGCTCACCGGGAAGGACTTCCGCCTGAAGCTTGCCACCGCCGATGCGGAGAAGTTGTTTGCAAGTTGGCAGACATGGAGTCAGCAGCATGAAGCGGCAGGCAATCAGGCATTCCGCATCGCATTTCGGCTCGAACCACCAAACGCAGAGTCCGATGATGAAGCGTGGAACTTATCCTATCTGGTGCAGGCGACCGACGATCCGAGCTTAATCGTGTCGGCAGGCGACCTGTGGCGCGGTAGACGAATGGAATATTTGCGCCAGCGCTTCGATCAGCCGCAGGAAAGGCTGCTGCGCGGGTTGGCGCTTGCGGGGCGGCTGTTCCCACCGATCCTCGATAGTCTGCGGACACGTGCCCCGGAACATGTCACCTTCGATACCGCGCAGGCGTACACGTTTCTGAAAGATGCCGCGCCGCTGCTGCAAGCGAGCGGGTTTCGGGTGCTGCTCCCGCGCGGTTGGGGCAGCAAAAAGGCGCGGTTGTCCGCACGCGCCAAAGTGAGCAGCGGCAAACAAACCGGGAAGTCCCGGCTGACACTCAATACGCTGGTGAATTACGATGTTGAGGTCATGCTCGGTGGACAGCCGATCGACGCGGCAGAATTCCGCCAGCTTGCGGCGCTCAAACAGCCGCTTGTGCGCGTGCGCGGGCAGTGGGTGCTCCTCGATCCGGCGCAGATCGACGCCGGACTGAAGCTGATCGAACGCGGCGGCGAACTCCGACTGGAAGACGCGCTCCGGCTCGGCTTAGAGGGGGAGGAGTCCGCCTCAAGCCTCCCGATTGAGAGCGTCAAAACGGATGGGTGGATCAAAGGGTTGATGGATCAGCTTCGCCAACCAGATGCGATT
>CALBRY010000362.1 GCA_937927665.1 uncultured Chloroflexota bacterium | reverse complement strand
ATGTGTCCCCGGCGCTGGCAACGAGTTATTCGTTTGTCAATCCGGCGGTCGCGCTGTTGATCGGCGTGGTCATCGGCGGGGAGATTCTCACCGGAAGCGCGCTCATCGCCTTACCGATTATTCTGCTCGGCGTGGCGTTCGTTTTCCGGCAAAAACCTTCCAGCGATTAAGATGTTTTCAGCGATGTATCAACGGCGGCGCGGAGACGTTCCGTATCGCCTGCAATCTCTAGACCGGCGCACACGCCTTCACCTTCAAAGAGGGGGAGGCGTGTATTGTCTATACTGCTCAAGCACACGCGGATCGAGGCGTTGAGCGTTTCGGGAACGCGCATTTCCATTCCGTGCCGCGTCGGACCGGGTAGATCGGATGCGGTGGCGCGATGGGCATAAACCTCCAGCCGATGCTGCATGCCGCGCAGCACCCACAGCACGGATTGTTCACCGATTTCGAGCCGCTCGACACGCGCGCCTGTATACGTCGTAAAACGGTAGAGCGTGCCGTTATGCCACAGCGCGGCGATAAAGCCGGGAAACCAGCCTCCTAGCATCGGCGTGATGGCAATGCTCGCGGTGAGGGATGTCCCCAAAACATCGAAGTGGTTGGTTTGCATCCACACCCACCCCGCCGGAAACGATTTCCCCCAGTCTTTTTCGATGTAGCCGCGACCATTGGCAAAGCTGATCTGCGTTTCGTCGTCGATCAGTTCGCCATTTACGCGGTGATCAAGGCTGACGATGCCGTGATAACACTCCATAAATGGCAGCCATGCGAACGGTCCCATGATCCCCGGCGAAACGCGCGTGATCGGGTAGGGGGTACGCCCTTCAAATCGAATATTGGCGCGGACGGTGCGGTGTTCGTCGTCAATATCGAGCGTCAAGCCGTCTTCGGTGAAATGATTCGCCCCAATTCGCACATCGAAACGATCGTCAGCGGCGTGAAATTGATCGGCGGTGAAGCGGTGATAAGTTGCTCTGCCGCTTACGCCGTCAAATACTTGAATGAACGCGTGCTGTTTGGTGGGATCGTCACTGAGGAATATTCCGGGGATGATGGCGTATCGAGTGCGGCGATCGGGCGATACCACTTTGAAGTACCAGCCTTCGAAAAATGGCGGTCGCGCTGTGTGACCATGATACCAAACCGGATTTAGCACACGTTTCATCCATGACGGCATTGAGAAGTCCTCGTTTATAGACCGTATCCTCGCGCAGCTTTTAGCCAGTCTGCTTGAATTGGGTGCAACCCCGGATCACTGTCGAGAGATACCCAATATAGTTCAAAGATATACCCGTGATCGGCAATATGTGACCACCGATCGGGGGTATCGTCCGCTACCTTAAGGTGAAACAAGTGGCGCTCCAATTGGCTACCGAGAGACGATTCTGGAACCCACCCCGTCTGGCACGTTCGGTCATTTCCGTTCTTATCGGTTTCGCGGTATGTGACGCGCGCAAACCCTTTAAAGCGCTGACCCACTTCGACCGTCAGCCCGCGTGTTAGGATGTGACGCATCAAGGTTGCGTCATGCTGCGGCGTGCTTTGCAGCATAGCATCTTGAAGTAAGACCCCCTCGTCGGAGGGATACTGAAATGTGACCATCCCCAGTTTGACGACCTGCTGCATAGGAATGGTCAGCCCGGTTTCTTCGCGGGTTTCGCGCAGCACGGCTTTTTCGGGCGGCTCGTTGGGTTCCACTGTCCCGGCGGGAAGCTGTACCCCGCTGAAGGGATGCATAAACACGAGCAGTTCTTGCCCTTTGTTCGTTTGCCGTGTGATGAACGCGGTCACTTTTTGAAGTGGGCGGGTGATCACCTGCATGTACGTTCACCTTCTAGATTTCATTTACTCAACGTAAACTGAATTCTAACGTAAGCCGATAGAGCCTGCTTACGTCCATCATCTACCGGAGATTTTATGATAAACCGCCCCCGGTATACGCGCTACCGAACCTTATTCGGATTGATCGGGAACATTGTTCGCCTGAATTACATCAAACGTGAGCAGAAACGCGCCTTGAAAGATCACACCGATACCCGCGCCGCGTGTCCGTTCTCCGGCATTTTTGCGGACGAGGAGCAGGAGTCCACCGACCATATACAGCACATCCAACCCGGCGTTGACCCATAGAAGGCGCTTGAGATTCTGCGCCTCGCGGGTGCGGCGTTCGGGTGTGTGCGCGTTGTCCAGCGTGCGTTCGCGGCGGGCGGCGCTGATCGCCCCGAAATTGGCGATCAACACATTGATAAATGACCAGCCCGCGAATTGTGATCCGATGCCCTGCAAAAAGCGGTGCTTTGTGAGGAGCAGGATCAATCCCGCCGTAAAATTGAGGATATTCCACGCCAGCAGGCGCATCGATAAGAGGCGCTGAAACTGCCAGATCGTCATCTTTAGATGTCCTTCTTCTCCAACCATTTATCGATCAAAGGCGGCTGATAGGTTTCCAGCGTCTCGATCGCGCTTGGCACATCAGGACGCACCACGAGAATTCCGCGATGGTGCGGACGGATAAAGCCTTCTTGTGCGATGTGATCAAACCATGCGATGAAAGGGGCGAAGAAGTTTTCGGTATTGAGCAGGACGAGCGCCTTACGGTGATACCCTAACTGCGCCCATGTGACAAGCTCGGCAATTTCGTCGAGCGTGCCGAATCCGCCGGGCAGCGTGATCACCGCGTCGCTCATATCTGCCATGAGCGCTTTACGCTGGTGCATGGTTTCGGTGACATGCAGTTCGGACAGCCCGGCATGGGCGATTTCTTTCTCGACCAACGCGCGCGGGATAACCCCAACCACTTTTCCGCCATGTGCTAAGGCTGCATCGGCAACCGCGCCCATCAAGCCGACCTTCCCGCCGCCATAGACGATCGTCCATCCGCGTTCAGCGGCGGCAGTGCCAAAAGCAGTCGCAGCGGCGCGATATTCCGGGCGTGCCCCATCCATTGAAGCACAAAATACACAAATTCGTTTCGACATCGATGACCCTATGTATACGCTTGAATACAAGTGCTTAAACGCAAAGGTGCAAAGACACAAAGACGCAATGATCTTGAGAGCGGTCTTTGCGTCTTTGCACTTAGTCTTCCACCTTGATCCGAAAGAGGCGCAGCAGCCAACGCGGGGCGCGCCGCTGACTCTCTTTCGAGGTTACGAGCGTGACTCCCATGCTGATCAGCGTGTTCGTCAGGAAAAAGAACAGCGCTTCTTCAAAAGGAAGTTTACCGCCAATCTTGAAATTGACCGACTTTTCCGGGTTGATCGTCCATGTTCCGCCTTCGATGGCGAGCGAATCGGCGGCGCTGAGATAAATCGTCGTCGGGATGATGCCCAACGCGACCAGACGGCGGTGCTGCCACAGAATATCGCCGCCGAACAGCGTTTGAATCATGATCGGGATCAGCGCCCATGCCAGCGTGATCGTCAAGTAGGTGCGCGATGTTCCGCCGCGCAAAAATCCGATCAGCGCTCGCGCCCAGATCAAGAAGAGTGCCGCCGTCATCCCGAAACGGATCAACCGGGGATGCTTGGGCTTCTGATCGTTGGGCTTGAGATAGCGCGCCAAAAATACCAACCATGATCCGGTCAACAGGGTTTGCAGCACGAAAAAGGTGTATTCCTCGATTGGAACCCAACCGAGGACAAGCCCGGTCACCAGCTTGGAATCGTACCACCATACGCGGGTCGCCACGAGATAATTATCCCACGGCGTAGTGTATGCGACCGCGACCGCCGCCATTCCCGCAAGCGTGATCTCTGGCGGAACA
>CALBRY010000361.1 GCA_937927665.1 uncultured Chloroflexota bacterium | reverse complement strand
GATGCTGGTACACAGTTCAAAGTCGAACGTGTCACGCGCGGATTGGTCAAACACCTTCACGATGTCGCGGAGAAGCTGCGGAAGCGTATCGATTTGCTGCTGCATAGGGGAACGATTTTGCATGCTGATACTCCTTACTCGACCATACGGGCATGTTCAAGCGCGACAAGGCGCGGACTATCGACATCGACAGCGACATTCACGCGTGGGCGATTTTGCCACGGTGGAAGTACAACATCGCCCATTGCAGGCCATGTTTTACCACGGCTGATGCCCATCGTTTCGACGCGCACGCTCCAGCGCTCAATGCGGAACAGCGTCGGATCGATCACATAAGCGACGGCGGACGAATCGTGAACATAGATTCCATCGCTGCCATACGCTTTTTCAAAATAACCTTGGTAGACCGGGAGCATCTTCATCACATGATCGGTCATCGCGCTGCCGACTTCGCTGTAACGCGCAATATCAGCGCGGGTCATGTTCACGCGGTGGGTGACGTCCAACCCGATCATCGTCACCTGCCAGTTCGCGCCGAATACCACGTCTGCTGCTTCCGGGTCATTGTGGATATTCGCTTCGGCGGCGGGGGTAGCATTGCCGGGAACGATCGCGTTTCCGCCCATCAATACCACTTCGTGGGCGTTTTCCGCGATACGCGGTTCAAGTCGCAGCGCCAGTGCAATATTGGTGAGTGGTCCAATCGGCACAAGCGTGATTTCACCGGGGTGAGTCATCACCTGTTCGACGATCCATTCCGCCGCCGTGGTATCGAGTGCCTTGGTTGCGGGCATCGGCAGATCGAGATTCCCCTGACCATCATTTCCGTGTACGAACGGGACAGGACCTTCGTATTCGGTAGCGATCGGGTTATCCGCCCCTTTGACGACAGGAATATCCGTGCGTTTTGCGATTTCGAGCAGACGCAGAGCGTTTGTTGTCGCCAGCGTCGTATGCACGTTGCCAAAAATCGTAGTCAAGCCGATCACATTAAGTTCCGGCGCGCGGAGGGCGAAAAAGATCGCCATCGCATCGTCGATGCCGGGGTCGGTATCAATGATAATTTTGCGCGGTTGAGCGGTTGTCATCGTGTATTTATCCCGGAATCAAATTGACCTGCACCTTGCGGGCGCGTGGTCCATCGAATTCATAAAAGAGAATGCTTTGCGAGCCGCCGATCAGCAGATCGCCCCCCGTGATGGTGAGCAGGATACTGTGACCAATCAACGCGGCTTTGATATGTCCGGCTGCGTCGGCGGGTGTATCGTATTGATGCAAGAAATCAACGCGCTTGGGTACAAGCCGGCTGATCTCCGCGACGATGTCGGCAGGTGTAGCCGGATCAAGCCCGCTGTTGATTGTTACTGCGGCGGTTGTGTGCGGAATGATCACCGCACACAACCCTTCAGAGATTCCGCTTTCCCGCACAATTTGTCTCACGCCGTCGGTGATGTCGATGAGTGCGTCCCCGCGTGGGGTTTGCAGGTTCAAGAACTTCAACATTAGAATGCCAACCCTGTTCCCTTCAGAATCTTGTTAACTTCAGCGCGTGATGGCACGTTGCGACCTGCGCCAAGTTTCATCGCTGTTGCAGCGCCGACTGCATTCGCCATGATCGCCGCTTCACGTTCGTTATGACCTTGCAGAATCGCGGTGAGATAACCCCCGTCGAAGCAGTCGCCCGCGCCCACCGTATCAACCACCGGAACGCGGAAACCGGGGAACTGTTCTCGCATATCACGCTTAACGATCATGCAGCCCTGTTCACCTTGTTTGATTACGAGTGTATGCGCGCCTCTACCTAATAGGTAGCTGATCGCATCTTCGCCTGATCGTCCGCCGCTCACGCCGGAGATTTCATCCTCGGTCATCATCAGGACATCGACATAATCGAGCGCTTTAACGATTGCCTCGCCATCAACTATGTGCAGTGTCGGACCTGCATCCATAAAGACAGGTATTCCGGACTGTTTCGCGCGTGCCATCGCGTCAAACATCATGCCAACGACGCGCCGTTCATACAGGTTATAGCCCTGTACAAGCAGCGCATTTCCTGAACCCACTAAGCGATCGACACCCTTGGTATAAATCGCATTCTCTCCCTCGCCATAGGCACCGATAAACGTATGGACGTGTTTGTCCGTATCGGTCAGCACAAGAACGAGCGTCGTTCGCGAATTCGGCGGATGCTGCACCTCTGAGGTATTGATACCCTCGGCGTTGAGCATTTCCAGCAGGGTCGAACCAAACGCATCCCCGCCGACCGCTCCGATTGCGCTCACCTGAGCGCCCAATCGACTTGCCATGATCATCAGATTGCAGCCGCCGCCGGGTTCAACGATGCCGCCCTTACCATCTTGGTGTTTGCCCGGGACGATCGGTAGTGTAACCGGAAAGATCAAGTCAACAACGAGATCGCCAACTGAGATAATATGTGCGTTCGTCATTTGTTTTTGTCGATGAGTCCCTGAATGCCCGTCGCAATTTGCGGCACGTTGTACCATGCGAACACAGAATCCCGATCAAGGGTTTGGGGGATCGCAGGATCAAAAGCCTCAATGCCGCGCAGTGTTCCCGCGATCGCGCATGCGATCGCGCCAACCGTATCCGCATCTCCGCTCAACGCGGCGGATAGGATCGCTGTGCGTTTCGGATCGCCGTTCGCCATCACCAGCACGCCGAACGCCGCGCCGACTGTCTCAGTAATCGCCAACGAGGTGCCGATCACGTCATACAGTTCACGCAGACGTGCTTTCTCGTCCGTACCTTTACGTGCGATTGCGACCGCGCCTTCGATTTTGCGGGTTACACTCGCCCCGATCCAATGCGTTCCATGCTGACGACCGATCTCCGCGCCCATCATGCCCGCTGCAATTACGCCGTCAAGCGTTGCGTTCGGGTGCATCGCGTAAGCGACCGCTGCCGCGACCGCGCATCCGCCGCTGATCGCCACGTTTGTTCCGTGCGTCGGGAGGCACGACGTAATCGCATCTTCAATCGCGCCCATCGGATCGCCGGGGTGGAGCAGACCTACGACCGAAATACGCATCGCTGCGCCGTTCGTATCCCCTGCGCGTCCGGCTATGCGCGGGTCTTCACCGCGTTTGAGCGCCTGAACACCGCGCCGTGTGCTCGGACCTACATAGCGCGATTCATCGCCGCCTGTGCGATCGTACCAGGCGACGATCGCGCGCACCGTCGCATCGAGTGTGACGCCCCCCGCCGCGATGTACTCCCGCGCCAGTGAAAACGCCTGTTCGCTGTCGTCGGTGATGCGTCCAGCGGGTAAACCGCGATGCACCTCATGATCATCTGGAGCGGGCAGAAATTCTTCAATCCAACCGAACTTCTCCCACGTCTGATCGGGATCAAAATAGGCGGGCATCCCCCACGCGTCGCCGAGTGCTTGCCCGTATAAACCGCCAAGTATCTTGTTGAGATAGCTTTCTGCTGTCATGCTGTCTGCCGATCCACGCGTAATGTGAGTGATTATCTTCTGTGACTGTAACGCAAAGGAATGGTCAATGCTATGACCGCTCATTGACCATTGCGCCTCAGTTCACGCACTGCACATTTACGGTGAAATCGTTGTGTTTGAGGGAATTGTCGCAGTCGGCGTGAGGGTTGCCGACTCTGTTGGTATGGGTGTGTTCGTTGGGAATACGGCATCAAATGTCGCCGTATACGTCGCGGTTGGCGTTGATGTCGCAGTTGGCGTTGATGTCGCGCTCGGTGTCAGGGTTACGGTAGCTGTGTGGGTCAGTGTCTCGGTAGCAGTTACCGATGCCGTTGATGTGAGGGTTTCGGTGCTGGTACTCGTTTGTGATGCGGTGCCTGTTGCGCTCGGACGCGGCGTGCTGGTATTGGGAATGCGTGTCCGGGTGGGCGGCACTGGTGTGCGTGTCGCTGTGGGGGTGATCGTCAATGTCAATGTCGGCGTCATGGTGGCAGGATCACGCAGATAGGGTAACAAACACGCTTGCACGGATTCATCCATCGACAGCAGATCAATATAATGCCTTGTTTCACTTCGCTCGATGGGACTGAACGCCGAAAGCCCGGTTGTTCCGGGCTGATAAATTGCCTGTTGCCCCGCCGGGATGATCACCTCTCCCGTCCCGCTGAACTCACGTGTGATCGAGCAAGTACCTTCGAAACAAGAAGCGACCAGCAAATCGCTCGAAATCATGTGCAGACCAAAACACGCATCGATACTGTGAAAGACCGGAGGGAACAGATTCAAATACTGGAGCGAAACCACCGGCGTAATCGTGTCTCCGATGATGAGGATATCGCTGCCCTGTGCAAACGAAGCGGTGATCGCATCCTCGCTGATGCTGGTCACATCAACAAGGGAATTCGGCATCATAAAAATGCTCGCGCCCTCCATGCGAATTTCCCTGATCACCTGATCAAATGTCGTGATTGGGGACAATACGCGCGTTAGCACCGTAGACCGGGTGCCATTTTCACCCCAACTAATGATGCGAACCACGGACTCATTCACGCTCGCTGCTGTCTCTGTGAATGTAGGCGACATCGTGAGCGAGGCGGTTGGGGTCAACGATGTGCTTTGATCGACGGTTGCGGGCAGCA
>CALBRY010000360.1 GCA_937927665.1 uncultured Chloroflexota bacterium | reverse complement strand
TTGAGGGAGAACGATGGGAATCTGTGACATTTGCATGTCACAAATTCTCACGATGTCAAAACGAGCCATGCCAATGTCCAATTTGTGCCGAACAAATGTCTTAAATTCTCGCCCTAATTTTGGCGTTTTCTAGTAAGCTGTTGACACATTGAGTCATCAGGAGCGCCAATCATGAATCGAGACACACCCTATGCGGCGCGGATTGCCATCCGGTTACCGCAGTCGATCTACGACAAATTGGAGCAGTGGGCGGCGGAAGAAGATCGTCCGCTTGCCAACCTTGTCTACACGCTGGTCAAGCAGGCAGTGACCGAGCGTGACCGCACCCTCCAACAGGTTCAAGCACAGGAGATGAAGTGATGCAGATGATCCCTACTCTGAAGGTAGACTTGCGTGAACGAGCGGAAAAGCGCCTTGGCAAACCGCTCGCATCCAGTCCGAATGCGTCGCTGTGGCGCTGTCCGGTTTGTCCGCCGGAAGCCCATTCGCTGCTGCTGGTCGCGGCGGATCAGCACCGGTGCATGGGACGCCGCGCGTGCGATGGCGGCATCAACGAGTGGATGAATGCGGAAGACCCCGAAGTCGAGGTGACTGCCATTGGAGAAGTGGCATGATGACAGCGCAAATGGTTCTGAGTGAAAACAATTCCTCAAATTTGCTGGTGACACGGCTGTTCAGGGTTGCGGAAATCCTCGTTCGCCAGGCAGAGCAGGCGGAAACCGCCGATGCCGATGCCGAAAACGGGTCGCAAAATCATGACTGCGCTGAAATCGGTTATCGTGAAGCAGAAGATACATTGGGTATCCCATAATCGAGGTCAGATGTCATGACGCAGGAAAGACAAAAGAAAGGGATGGCTGCCCCGCCTCAACCGGGGTGGGCAGTCTATCTTCGCACCAGCAGCGACGAAAAGCAGAAACCAGAGATGTCACGGGCACGTCAGAGGTTTGCGATAGAAGAAAACGTGTTGAATCGCTCGGAACTGCCTGTCGTTGACGAATACATTGATGTGCTGACGGGCAAGACCCCCAAGCGCAAAGGGTATCAACGACTGCTATCGGATGCGCGCGCGGGCAAGTTCTCGCATGTCATTGTTGAGCGAGCTGATCGGTTTGGACGGAACGATACGGAAGCGCTGAGGGCGATCGATGAACTGCACGAATTTGGCGTGGCGGTGCGCTTTGCCAACTCCCCCGACCTTGATCCGATGGACCCCGATGACCGCGTCATTGTGGCGCTCTCGTTCACACTCGCGCGTCGAGAAACCGCTTTGTTAGCCATTCGAGTGAAGGGTGGGCTGCGAGCGAAGCGTGAGAGCGGCGGTTTCAATGGTCAAGCACCGGACGGCTATTGCAACGTCGAGGAACGCACAACGGTTGATGTCAGAAAGCAATTTGGACGTTTCACACGCCGAATCGAGATCGATCCAGAGCGTTTTCCGGTGATCCGTGAGGCATGGGATTTGCTGCTCACCGACAAGCTGACGCTGCCGGAAATCGCGGAGGCGCTCCATGCCAAGGGCTACCGCCATCGTTCGGGTCGTCCCTTTGTCGAAGTGACGCCGACCGGCAAACGCAAGACGAATATCAGCAGCTTGTCCAATATCTTCCACAACTGGGCATATGCCGGGTGGATTGTGAGTCTGCCCAATCAGATCGCACCCAAGACGCTGCAAGGGAATTGGGAACCGATCATCACAACGGAGGAGATGGAGCGTGGGCAGGAAATACTAGCCCGGCGGAATATGCATCGCAGCGTGCGCCGTAAGCAGGTCTATCTGTTGCAGGGAATGATCTTCTATCAACCGGAAACGGATAAGAAACCCGTGCGGCTGACCTGCTCAACGTCAAATGCGAGCCGCTCAGGTCGAGGAACAGCTTACTATCGTTTGTCGGGTGCAGGCGAGGTCAGCTTTCTTTGCCGAGACATCGATGCACAAGTCGGTCTGGAGATGCTGCACATCCAAGTTGATCCGGATCTCATGCCGCTGATTCGCACTGCCTATACGCACGAATTGGCGGAGAAACTGGGCTATCTGCGACCGGACGAGAAGGAACAGATTCAAGCAGCACTCAAAAACATCGATGATGAAGAAGCGCGCACGGTGCGCCTGCTGGCGGCAGGCAAAATCACGGAGGTGATCTGGGACAGCTTGTGGTCGGAGTGGCAAGACCGCCGGCGGCAGCTTCGCCAGTCGCTCGAAACGCTCGATCAAGACCGTGCGTTTCATATTGATAATCTCGACGCGGCGCTGAGAATTATCGCAAGAATTGGAACGCTGTATAATGGGCTTCAGCAGCAGGATCAAAAAGAACTGCTGCGCCAAATGGTTGAACGGGTTGTTGTCAATCAAGAGGGCAAAGTGCGATTGGAACTGCGTGCGCCATTTGCGTATCTGAAAGACCTTACCGATGAGGTACGCATGATGAATGGACGCAGCGAGGTATCGAGGTTACGGCATCAGCCGGAAAACAAAACTGGCGGGGAAAATCCCCCCGCCAGTCGTGCGGATCAAGGTTCGACTTGGATCCAATTTAGCTGAGGGACCTGGATTCGAACCAGGATTGATGGATCCAGAGTCCACAGTTCTACCGTTGAACTATCCCTCAAAACATGAGCGCATTGTATCACGCGGCTCACGCGTAAATCAAGACCAAGTTAAGCGTTTCCAGCGCGCTGCTTTGCTGCTGTCAGCGCGAGGTCGGCGCGGCGCTGAACCCGTGCTGTCCCCATCGTTTTCATGATTTCGTACAGGTCGGGAGTGTTCGTCCGTCCGGTAAGCGCGGCGCGCACAATCATCATCATGTCGCCGAAATGACCGCGATACGACTCTGGCGCTTTCTTGAAGGTTTTCGCGTCGCGGGCGAACCCGTGCGCTTCGGCAAAGTCGCGCATTCCCGCGAGCCAATTCTCTTTTGGCATGACGGGATCGAATGCTTTCATCTTTTCGATCACCTGCGCGGTGAGTTCGCCGTCAAGCGCGGGGAACGGATAGCTGTCTTTTGCGATCGCCGCTTCAAACAGCGGATCGAAGAAGAAACCGACTGCGCGCTCAACATCGGACCAGTTGATAATATCCTTGCGCGGCGCGGTTCCGGTACGTTCAACGTTAAAAACTGCCAGCGTATATGCCGACTCTAAGCGGAGAACAGCCGCAAGCCGTTGATCATGTTCATCCGCCCACGCAACTGCGAGATCATAGACCTGTTCGGCAGTAAAGCGGGCGATCACATCTTTGCTGATGTCATTCAGCTTGATCAAATCAAACAGCGGGCTGGCAATTCCCATTTTTTCGATCGAGAACGCGAATTCGCTGTTCGGGGTGGTCGGGTTATCGCGCCGCCAATCCTGAAAATTCGAGTTCGCAAGATTGAGCAGATACTCGGTAACTGCTTGTTCCGGATAACCGATCTCGTAGTAATACGCCATATTCGCTTCGGGGTCTTTGCGCTTGCTCAGTTTGCGGCGCGATGTCCCATCCATTTTGGCGATCGGCGCGATGTGTGCGAATGTTGGCGCGGGTTGGTTAATGTACGCGAAAAGCTGAAGATGCAGCGGCACAGAAGGCAGCCATTCATCACCGCGTGTGACGAGGTTGACGCGCATGACCGTATCATCGACCACATGCGCGAAGTGATACGTTGGCAGTCGATTATCGGACTTGATCAATACGGCATCGATCTCGTTCGCGGGCATGTCAATTTCGCCGCGAATCGCATCATGAAGCACCACGCGGGCGGGATTTGGATACGGGGCGCGCACCCGAATAACCGGACGCTCTCCGGCGTCGATACGCGCTTTCACATCTTCGTACGATGCGTCACGCCATCGCGCCCATTTGCCGTAATATCCCGGTTGGACCTTTTCCACTTCCTGCTGTTTGCGGAGCTCGTCTAATTCCGCTTCTGAGTCGAATGCGGGGTAGGCGAGTCCACGCGCAACAAGGTCTTTCGCGAACGATTCATAGATGTCGATGCGTTCGCTTTGCGTATAAGGCTTGTACGCGCCGAGTTCGATTTCCGGATCAATTTGCACGATCCCTTCGTCGGGAGTCAGTCCAAAGTTGATCAAGTTGTGGACGATCGCCTCGATGCTGCCATCCTGTTCGCGTTTCTTGTCAGTGTCTTCGATACGAAGGAAAAACACGCCGCCCGTTTGATGTGCGGCGCGCCGTGCGACAAGCGACGCATAAATGCTGCCAATATGAACGAAGCCTGTTGGACTAGGCGCGTAGCGCGTGACATATGCCCCCTGCGGCAGCGCGCGCGGCGGATAAATCTCCAGCCAATCGGCGGGGGTGCGGGTCACGTGAGGATAAAGCAGTTCAGCGATTGCGTGGGTCATCAAATATCCTTTGATCGCGATGTGTAAGGCTAACCGACGCGGCGGGCGCGCATAATCACACTTTCCGCCAGCCCGATTCCCATCAAGGTAGAAAGCAAAGATGTCCCGCCGGAACTGATGAACGGAAGTGTGAGTCCGGTTACAGGCATCAAGCGTAAATTCATCCCGATCGAGACGAATGTTTGGAAGAAGATAAACGCCGCCACACCATAGCAGATCAAACTGCCGAGCGGGTCAGCCGCCATGCGCGCACCGCGCAGAATCCGATAGATCACCACGCCAATCACGCCCATCGTCAGCATGCCGCCGACAAATCCGAATTCTTCGGCAATCACGCTGAAGATGAAGTCGGTATGACGCACGCGCAGAAAACGTCCGACATTTTGCGGTCCATTCGCGTAGCCTTTGCCGAGAAAACCGCCCGACCCGATGCTGATCTCCGCTTGCCGGATGTTGTAAAACGCGTCCGGATCACTTTCCGGGCTGATAAACGACGTGATACGACTAAGTTGGTACGTCTCTAGGCGCGACAAGGCAAGTGGGACAGTGATCGGTACGGTAATCGTGAACACCAGCGCGAACGCGGCAATATGTTGAAGGCGCAAGCCTGCCGCCCACACCATCACTAACCACATGACGATCAAAACGATCGACATACCGAGGTCAGGCTGTGCGAAGATCAACAGCAGCGGCGGCGCAAGATGGATCAGCGACTTGATCAGTGTCCATATGCTGTCCATATTCTGGTAACTTTTCGCCAGATGCGTTCCTAACGTGATGATGATCAGGAGTTTGGCGATCTCGGACGGTTGAATCGGAATACCCACGTTGAGCCAGCTTTGCGCGCCGCCGTCTCCTTCTACACCGAAGAAGCGGACGAGGATGAGCAGGAGCATCATCAATGCGTAAAGCCAATTGCTGAGGCTGCCCAAAATGCGGTAATCGAGCGCCGCTAATGCAAACATGATACCGACCCCAATCACGGCGTAGCGAATCTGGTTTGGGACTCGGTTGATCAGGTCAGGGTCGATGGCATCGAGGGTGGCGGAGCGGATCATCAGGACGCCGAACGCGGTCAGCAAAATCGACGCGCCCAAAAGCACCCAGTCGAACTGCCGCCACATACTACCGGAATTCGACATAACAGTTCACCGTATGGAAACATTGGAGGGGAGTATAGCAGAAAGCACCAGCGGCGTGAATACAGGGGAGAATTAGACGCCGGGATGATCAGCGGGCAAACGCCTGACGACTTAAGGGGAGCGGCGGGTTATCGCTCAGGCGTCGTCGCGTGACGGCTCGTCATCGTCGTCGAGGGGGATGGATTTGGTGAATGGGACTTCCGCGATCAGCAAACTGCTCTTATCACGTTTTTGCAGCGCGATGTCCACACTGTCGCCGTCTACATCGATATATTTGCGAAGCACGGCAAGAATTTCCTGCTTCATCATGTCCATGCGTTCCGGCGTCAAACTGATGCGGTCATGAACGAGGATGAACTGAAGACGATCACGGGCGATTGAGCTGCTTCCCTGCTGTGGTGCTGGTTCTGAGCGTCCCAACAAGCGTGACAACCATCCAGCCATTTCGTACTCTCTCCTGCTCATCCCCCGCCGAATAGACGGGAAATACGCTTGAATAATCCACCGGACGCATCATCGAGCGACATAAACGGGACTTTTTCGCCCATCAGGCGACGAGCGATATTGCGGAATGCTTGTCCCGCCCTTGATTGTTCCATTAGCGTAACCGGAACACCTGTATTTGACGAGGGGACGACGTTCTCATCTTCCGGCACGATGCCGATAATCTTGATGCCGAGTATATCCGTGATTTCTTCGGGCGAGAGCATCTCTTTGCGGCGCACTGCTTCCGGTTTCAGGCGGTTAATGATCAACTGCCCCGGTTCTTTGTGATTCGCTTCGAGTAAGCCGATGATCCGGTCTGCATCGCGCACCGCGCTGACTTCGGGATTGGTCACGATCAACACTTCATCGGCGGGCGCGACCGCGTTGCGAAAACCGCGCTCAATTCCGGCGGGTGAGTCGATCAAAATGTAATCGAAATCGCTGCGGAGTTGATCAGTCAGTTGGATCATATCGGCGGGACTGACGGCGGTTTTATCGCGGGTTTGTGCCGCCGGAATGAGATACAGTTCAGGGAATTGGCGATGCTTGATCATCGCTTGGCGGAGTTTGGCACGTCCTTCGACCACATCCACCAGATCGTACACAATGTACTTTTCCAGCCCCATAACCAGATCGAGATTGCGTAAGCCAATATCCGCGTCGATTAGGACGACTTTCTGCCCGTCTTTGGCGAGAGCAACCCCCACGTTTGCCGTCGTGGTCGTTTTGCCTACGCCGCCCTTACCGCTGGTGATGGTGACGACTTTTGCGCCCACGAGCCTTCCCTCTTTCTATTCCCAAGTTTCCACGACGATCCGGTTATTGCGAATGACTGCCATTTCCGGCTTCGGTTTATGGCGCTTATCGGTTGGAGAAATGGCGATCTGTCCGGCGATGCGAAGCTGTGTCGGCGTCATATCGAGCGCGCACACAACCGCACCCGGATCGCCGTTCGCGCCAGCGTGAACACTGCCGCGCAAACGTCCCCAGATAAATACATCGCCACCGGCGATCACTTCCGCGCCCGCGTTGACATCGCCCAGAATGATCACATGTCCGGGACTCTTGACTGACCGCCCGCTGCGGAGCGTCCGTTTGACGAGCGTTCCCGGCGTGCCATCTTCCTGTGAGGAAGGGGCGGACATGTCCGTACTTTGAATCGGCGCGGCGGATTTCGGTTGGCTGGTTCGCAAATCCATTGCTTGCGCGCTGTCAAGCGTCGTCGCGCTTTCGCTCATCACCGCCCACAGCGCGAGTCCGCGACGTTCCAGCAGCGCCTTAACTGACCCCAATTCATCTTTACGCACCGGGCGCGAACCCACATCGAGTGTTACCCGCGCACCTGCATAAAAACTAAGCTGTTGGTCAATCCGTGCCGCTAAATCAGCGGTAACACTGTTCCATTCTTCGGTGGGGCTGACCTGCACAAGCAAGCCGTCCTTTGTACCTTTTATTGCGACGAGATGATCATGCACTGCGTAGAGCCTGTTCGTGAACTAGGGTGTGGCATCACAGTCGATAAATTCTCCTCTTACTATACAAGATTCTGCGATCCACGCCACTTACGCGATGCACTCGTGATTTTGATGATCCAATCGCGCACGGTCACCAGCGCATACGTGATCCAGAACGCTTGAATCATCAATAGAGGGAGAAGCAGCACGGTTGAATCGCCGCCGAAGTAGATCAACCCGAATAGGGCATACGCCGCAAATGCCGCCAGTGTGACCATGCTCACCGGAGCATGCCAGCGCGAGAGCCGTGCCAGCCCGACAACTGCCAGCGCTAATCCCACAGCGGTGAATTGGCTTACCAGAAAGCCGATCACACTGATCCACCGTTCCGCTTCGCGCCATGCGCCGCCGATCAAAAATGGCACATGCAAATCAGCGGCGATCGCGGATTCTGCCGGATAAACCCAATAATTCGGTTCACCGTAGATGTTGATCAACCGTATCGCGCCAAATAGGATCACCAACCCGATCACACCCCATGCCAGCGGCGCAATCTTGATTCGCATGAGCAGAATCGCAAGGACGAGCGCCGGAGCGAACAGCGCGATCATCGGATCGTTGATCACACCGAGCGTAAATGTCACCAACAAGAACGCGATATGAGACGGAAACAAGGCGCGCATCGGCGGCGAATCCGCGCGTGGGTTGCTGCGCCACACCATATCGGTGAGCAGCGCGAGCATTGCGGCTGAAAGCAGTGTTGTTAAGCGCAGACTGCGGCTGTCCGTCACACCAAGAAGCTGCGCGATCAGAGCGGCAGCGATGAGCGTGATTCCGCCGAGCGCCACGCCCCATGTCGCACTGTGCGTCAATCTGTAGGCAGCAGCAGTGATAAAGATGCCCACCGCAAGCGCGCCGATCACCCACAGCGGATTGATGCTTTCCGTTCCGCCTGTTTGACTCCAGTATGCAGGTGTGATCGCCAGCGCAACCGCGCCGATGACGGCGAACAACATCCCCATTGGGCGCAGTGCAAACGCCATAATACCGATGACTGATGCCAGCGCCGCCGCTCTCACCGGGGGAGTTGCGCCGACGACGATAAACAGCGCTCCGGCGATTCCTGCTGCAAGGAGAGAAGGGATGATCTGATTCAGGAGTTCACGCGGGCTGGCATTCACATTCATGACGCTGTCCTTTTACGGCGTTGTTGGCAGATCGGTCGATGTCGCAGGGAGTCCGCTTTCGCGCTCGTTCATGATTCGGTAATACGCTTCCATCGTTTCAACCACGACCGGTAACGCAACGAGCGATCCTTCACCGCCGTTATACACAAACGCCTGAATTAAAATCTCCGGTGTACCGTCATATGGCGCGTATGCCGTGAACCACGCATGAGACGGCCAGTTACCCGGTCTACATAATCCGAGCGGGCGGGCAATCTCGTCGCAGTATTCAGCAGTTCCGGTTTTTCCGGCGACTGTTACATAGGGCAGGTTGGCATTCTGCGCCGTACCAACCGTAACAGCGGCGCGCATCCCTTGCCGCACGATTGTGTAGGTTTCGGTGCTGACAAACGGCGGGCTGTACTCTGAATCGAAGCGGAGACGATCGCAGTAACCATCTTGAAACGCATAACTGATCGGAATATGCACGCGGTATTCGCGCATGGTGCTGAGGAACGGATCAGGGTTAACATCGACTTCGCTGGAATACAGCGATGGATTACACCGATCCGCATTATAAAACTCGCTGTCCGGTTCACACGTGCAGAGCAAACTGGACGGACCGCGCATGATCATATCCTCAAGCGGCAGCAGCAAAAGTGCTTCGCCTTCCGGGATTGCTTCGATGTTGAGTGTTCGCATTACCTGAGGCTGGAATGGACGTACAACCACGCCATCCGCGTCGGTGAATTCACGAATCAGGGTGGGTTGATAATACGTGCCGCCATTGACGATCGACGATGTCGCGGCGATCAACTGGAGCGGCGTCACATTCACGTACCCCTGACCGAACGCAGCATTATACGTATCCCCGGTTGACCAGTTTTCGCCAAACAAACGACGTTTCCAGTCCGGTTCAGGCATCCGGTAGGCATTTTCAAAAGGCAGTTCGATGCCGGTTTTTGTGCCGATCCCCATCGCGGTCGCATACCGGAACAGATCGGTGATTCCCAATCCGCCGGAACGCAGCACCTGTTCGGAGACTTCCGGGTTGCCGCCGCCCACTTGATAAAAATACACATCGCAGCTTTGTGCGATCCCGCCGATCATATTGAGCGCACCGTGTCCGGTACGCAGCCAGCATACAAAACGCTGCGATGCTGCGGGGTCATTCGGCGCGTAGCGATTAGGCAGAAGCAGGTCGCCTTCATCAACGAGCGTGGACAAAGGATCGATCACGTCCTCTTCAACCACGCCTACCGCCGTAACCAGTTTCCATACCGAACCGGGCGGGTATACCGTCTGGGTCGCATGGTTGAGGAGCGGGCGCAGGGGGTCTTCGACCACATCAAGATAGTAATCGACATCAATCGTACGGGCGAAGCGGCTGTTGTCGTAGCTCGGATAGCTGACCATCGCCAGAATTTCGCCCGTCATCGGGTTCATGGCGATTACACTGCCTGTTTGACTGACGATACGCCCCTGTTCAGCGTTGACCGCGTTAATACGGTTGATCAGCGCTTCTTCGGCGGCACGTTGAAGATCAACATCGATCGTCAGCCGGACATTGAGCCCCGGCTGCGCTGGAATCGATAAGATTTCGTTGATCGGGCGACCCGCGACATCGACTTCGGAGACAACCCGCCCACGCACGCCGCGCAAAAAGGTTTCCAGATACGATTCGATACCCGCGTAGCCTACACGGTCATATGCCGGATTATATCCTTGCTCGATCAACTCAATTTCTTGCTCTGCCGGAATACGACCCATGTAGCCGACAATCTGCGCGGTGATTTCGCCTGTCGGGTATTCGCGCACGGATGCAGGCGCGACATCAACACCTGCGAGTTCATAGCGCTCTTCCAAAATCTGAAGCATCACCCGGTGTTCGATGTCTTCCGCGATCGTGACGGCACGATAAGGCGCAATTCCTTCGCCTTCATCCACCAATTCTTCAATACTGCGGAGATCGCTGGCGCTTGCTGCCGCGATCGCGGCGGTTGGCGGCACACCCGTGAGCGCCGAAAGGCGGTTGTAAATGCGGAGAACTTCTTCCTCATCGGAAGGAAGCGCCGCCGGAACAATCGTGACGTTGTAGGCAGGAGAATTGACCGCCAGTTCAACACCGTTGCGGTCAACAATCGTACCGCGCGCGGCTGAAATTGGAAGTTCGCTCAGACGATTTTCGTCCGCGCGATCCTGATACACGTCTTGATCCAGAATTTGCAGTTGATACATGCGAAGCGAAAAGATCACGAACATGGCGAACACGATGCCTTGAAACAACGTGAGCCGCCACCCCTGAAAGGGGAGTAACCGTCGCATGTTGGCTGTTCCTCACTACTCAATTTACTCAGACACGAGACGGCGTGAGCGTCGCCTCGGCGAAAATCCCCGTTTCACCCGGCGGATGAAGACATAGACAGGGATCACGAAAATGACATTGTAGATTGCCGCAGGCAGGAGCGTATAGAAGAACTGCTCAAACGGTCGGATGGTGTATCCCGAAAAGGCGATGATCACCGACTGTGAAACCCACTGCACCGCCACAGCGATCAGCGTGAAGCCAAACAGGATCAACAAGTTAACGCTGATCAATTGACTCTTGATGCGGTCGATCAAAAAGGCGATAAAAATCAACCCGATCACCGATGTTCCTGTTGGCGCGGCAGAAAGTAGATCCGCGAGAATGCCTCCCACGAATGCCCATGTAATTGCTTCTTCGAGTGGGCTGAGAATTGTCCATGAGACAACCAACAGCAAAATGAGATCAGGTTGTCCGCCAAAAACGCGAATTTGGGGGATAAACGTTGATCCGAGGATCGCCGCTAGACCTAGAATCGGGATTGAGAGCCAATGCCCCATGTGCGCTCAGTTCCCGGTTTCCGGCTCATCAAATGCGGAGAGGTCGATCGGCTGGAAGTTGGTCATGATCAGCACGATCTCAAGCGTGTCGAAGTTGATCAAGCTGCGTACTTGTGCTTCTTGATAGAGTTCGGCAATGCTAACACTTGTTACCTGACCAATCACCAAATCAGGCGGGAAATTGCCGCCTAAACCGCTTGTCAAGATGATGTCTCCCGGCGTCAGGGTTTCGCCCAACGGCACAAATGTGAGCAGCAGATTGCCGGACACCTGCCCATTGATCGAGCCTTCCGAGCGGGAGGTTTGCAGGCGTGCGCTTACGAAGCTGGAAAGATCGGTGATCAGCAGGACGCGAGATGCATTCGCGCCGACTTCGATCACACGCCCGACCAGACCTTGCGGCGTGAGAACGGGCATGCCAATCGCAACACCATCACGCGAACCGCGATTGAGCGTAATCGACCGGATCGCGCTGGTCTGATCGACTGAAATAACATCCGCCGTCAAGAATTCTTGTGCTTGCGTTCCGGTGACGTAATCGAGGAGTTGAGTGAGACGGGCGTAATCGTTGTTGACTTCGCGCAGTTCAACAACTTCGGCTTGCAATCGTGCCAGCGCCGCTTCGAGTTCCTCATTCCGGCTTTGCAGCGTTTGGAATTCCGCGAGATCGCCTAATCCGGCGCTGAAGCGGAGTGCAAATTGTTGAAACGCGCCGCTGATTGCATTGAGCGGTGTCGCGAATACGTTCTCGATCGGGGTGAGCAGTCCGGCGCGGCTCGCCATAATCAACGCCCCCGCGACAAACAGGCTCACGAAAAAGAACACTGCGCGGTTTGACCGCCACCCGCGCCTAAAGCTGCTTGAATTCATGATCCGGGTTCGCTTTCACGGGCTGCACATCCGCCAATTAATGGCGGGTGCTGCCGCGTTCCAGACCGACGAGCAGGCGGCGTAAATTGGTATAGTCCTCCAAAACACGTCCCGCGCCGCGTGCCACACAGGTGAGCGGGTCTTCGGCAACCCATGTGCGGATGTTGACTTCTTCGGTCATGCGTTCAGCCAAGCCGCGCAGCAGACCACCGCCGCCCGCTAAACAAATGCCGCTTTCCATCAAATCGCCGACGAGTTCCGGCGGTGTATCATCGAGAGCATCTTTTACGGTGTCAATAATGATGCTGACCGATCCGGAAACGGCTTCGCGGATTTCGACCGTGCTGACATCGATTACTGCGGGTAGACCCGTCATCAAGTTGCGACCCTTGACCGGAAAGAGTCGTTCCTGCGGGAGTGGGTATGCTGAAGCGTACTGCTCTTTGATTCCTTGTGCGGTCGGCTCACCGATCATCAAGTTGTGCTTGGCGCGCATATACTGAACGATGTCTTCGTCCATTTCATCGCCCGCAACACGAATCGAGCGGCTGATCACGATACCACCAAGCGAGAAGATCGCGACTTCGGTGGTGCCGCCGCCAATATCAACGATCATGCTGCCGCGTGTCTCCTGAACAGGCAGACCCGCGCCAATCGCCGCCGCAACAGGTTCTTCGATCAAGAACACCTCACGCGCTCCGGCGCTCAGTGCCGCGTCATAGACGGCGCGTTTTTCGATTTCGGTGACGCCGCTGGGAATGCCGACGACAACACGCGGGCGGGGAATCGGTACCCAACTTTGCTCATGCGCTTTTGTGATCAAATACTGGAGCATACGCTCCGTGACTTCGTAATCGTGGATTACGCCGTCACGCACAGGGCGCACGATAAGAATCTCCCTAGGATTCTTATTCCACATCTCTTTTGCACGGGTTCCGACTTCAATCGGTCGCCCGGTCTTTTTTTCGATAGCGACGAACGAAGGCTCGTTGATCACAATGCCTTTGCCGCGTACACTGACAAGCGTGTTCGCCGTACCGAGATCGATGCCAATATCGAGCGAGAACAGCCCGAAAAAATAATCAAGAGGACTTAGCACATCGCGCTCCTCAGAGAGAATCGGACGGTATTGTACCATATGAAAGGACGCGCAACATGGGATCGGAACTTGAAACGGCGGTAAAGCGTCTCATTCAGTCGCGTAATCTTATCCCGCCCGACGTTCTGGTGATCATTGGTGTTTCTGGCGGTGTCGATTCGCTCGTGCTGCTGCATATCCTCAATCGGATTCATATCCGCCTCCATGCTGCCACGCTCGATCACGGCTTGCGCGGCGAGGCAGGCGCAGCCGACGCGCAGTTTGTCGAAGATACCACACGCGAATGGAATATTCCTTGTACACGTGAATTCGCGGATGTTCCCACGCTTGCCGCCGAATGGAAACTCGGAATCGAAGCGGCGGCGCGGCGCGCACGTTATGACTTCCTCAAATCCACCGCCGATCAATACGGCGCGCAGCATATCGCCGTTGCACACAATCTCGATGATCAAGCCGAAACGGTGCTCATGCACCTGATTCGTGGCTCAGGCGTGCGCGGCTTGGGCGGAATGGCGCTTTCTACCATGCAGCAGGGTTACCTGATTGTGCGCCCGCTGCTTGAAACCCCACGCGCAGAAATCGAAGCATATGCTCACGAAAACGGTTTAACGCCCCGCATGGATGCGACGAATGAGGATACACATTATTTGCGTAATCGCATCCGCCAAGAACTTGTTCCGCTGCTCAAGACATACAACCCGAATGTTGTTCAGGCGATTGGCAGGCTGGCGGATATTGTTATCGAGGATTCAACATCCGGATCGACGCACGTGCCGCATTTTGATGTGATCTCCAACCGCCATGATCCTGATAATCGCCAAGAAGGGCGCATGTTCGTTGGGCTTATCACGTTTCGGAGATGGTTTTCGCGCGCTGGAAAGCGTCAGGCGCTTGTCAACGCATACAACCGGCTAGTCTTTCCCGATACATCGCAGATCACGTATGAACACGTTGAGCGGGCATTGGCGTTTACCGACGATGCAAATACCGGTGACATTTACCAGCTTCCGGGGCGCGTTCAGCTTCGGATCGAATATGAATCCTTGATCATGGAGCGCGAAGACGCGCCGCCGGAACTTCAGCGTCCGCTGCTGGTCGAAACCTATGCTCAGTCGTTTGATCACGTATTTCGGTTTTCGCAAACCAAACACACCTTGGTAATGTGGGACGAAAAACCGAATCTGCCGGATGAGATCGTTAACCGACTCTCGATCCCAAAAGATGCCAAACTTGCCCTACGCGCCCGCCAAACAGGTGACATCTTTCAGCCGTTAGGCATGGGAGGACACACAAAATCCGTCCGCGAGTGGATGATTGATCACAAAGTCCCGGCGCAGTACCGCGACCGCGTGCCGCTCCTGCTCGTGAATGATCAAATTGCGGCGATTATCTGGGGGGAGCAGTGGGCAATTGACCACCGGTTCGCTGTACAAGGCATTTCAGGGGAACGCGTCCTGTATTTTCGGATTGAGCGGCTTTGAAATTGATGCTACGGATGGTATTTATGAAATTTTTCCGTAAGCTGCTGATACACAGTTGCAAAAAGACCAACATTCGATATGCTTGAGAAAGCATAAATTTTCGGGGATGTAATCATTTGTTCTGCCGGAGTTTTGAACATGACGGAAGACTTCGAGAATACCTTTGTCCTCGTTGTCGATGACGAGGGCGCAATTCGCTATTCCGTCGGCAAGACGCTCCAACGTGCTGGCTATAACGTACGTGAAGCCGCCAGCGGCGAAGAAGCACTCGAATTCATGAGATCTCAAACATTCGATGTCGTTCTCACCGATATTCGAATGCCGCCGGGGTTGGATGGAATCGAATTGGTTCGCCGCATCAAGGAGGTTGACACCGACCTAGTGGTCATTCTCATGACCGCTTATCCGCATCTGACAACAGCGGTTGAAGCACTACGACTCGGCGCACATGATTACTTGATTAAACCAAGCTCGAGTCAAGATATTCGTGCCAGTGTTGCCAAAGGCGTCGAGCGCGCGCGCAATCTCAAGCGCCGCCGAATACTGCTCGATGCGATCCGCAGCAACGTCGCGGAATTGGCACGCGGCACAGACGATTCTGCTGTTCGTCTGCTTGATGATGACGACACAGGTATAACAGAGATGCAGCGCGTCGCCATGGGCGAATCCAACGAGGTCACATATGGCAGCGTGATGCATTTGGGACCGCTCACGATTTACCCCGGTCGTTATCAGATTTCGGTGCAGGATCGCCCCATTGACCTCACGCCGACCGAATTCGATTTGCTGCTCTATCTGGCGGCGCATCGCGGGCGTGTCGTTTCGTGTCATGAATTGGTGCGCGAAGTACGCGGCTACGCTGTCGATGAAGGGGAAGCGCGGGAAGTGATCCGCCCGCATGTGAGCAATCTGCGCCGCAAACTAAAAGCGGCGGGTGATGATGCCGATATGATCGTGAATGTGCGCGGGATCGGCTACCGCTTGAGTGAAACCGCAGAATAGGAATCACGACAATTCCGAGTTTGAACTTGCACATACAGCGCCGGGAGATAGGCGCGGGATTATGCGCGCTTTTGTTGTTCGTTGTGACGAGTGTCAGCGCGCAAACGAGTCGTGTCGATCAACTGCTTGCCGCGATGACACTGGAACAGCAGGTCGCGCAGATGTTTATGGTCACGCTGCACGGCGCAGTTGTCACCGAACAGGGGCGCGCCTTTCTGGAGCAGTATCAACCCGGTGCGGTGGTTTTGTTCACCAGCAATGTTGGCACACCCAGCGCGGTGACAACCCTCACCAACGGCTATCAAACTGCGATCATAGGAGTCGGCGGCGTTCCCCTCTTGATCGCGATTGATCAAGAGGGTGGTGTCGTCTCTCGGTTGCCGCAGGAACAGGGCTACACATTTTATCCGACTCCGCTTCTGTTCACTGCCGCAGGCACAGCGTGGAGCGAGACGGCAGGCGGTCTGATCGCCGACGAACTCGCGGCGGTTGGCATCAATATGAATCTCGCCCCGGTCGCCGATCTCGAAACATACCGCGAAAATCCGATCATCTCCCGCCGTGCTTTCGGCAACGATCCCGCCATTACCGGTGAATCGATCGCCGCGTTTATTCGCGGCACACAGTCGCGGAATGTGCTGGCGACGGCGAAACATTTCCCCGGTCACGGCGAAACCCGCGATGATTCACACGGCACGCTGCCGATCCTCAATTTGACGCTCGATCGCTTGAACGCGGTTGAACTCGCGCCGTTCCGCGCCGCTATCGAAGCGGATGCCGCCGCGATCATGGTGTCGCATATCTGGTTTCCACAGATTGATCCCACACCGAGCATGCCCGCGTCACTTTCACGCGTGATTGTGACCGATATTCTGCGCGATCAACTTGGCTATCAGGGAATCATCATGACGGACGCGCTCGACATGAACGCGGTCGATTTGACTTATAACCTATATGATGCGGCAGTAATGGCGATCAACGCCGGGGTCGATCTGCTGGCGATGGGACCGGGCATCGGCGCGGAAGTTTCCGCGAACGCGATCAACGCGGTGATCGACGCGGTGCGGCAGGGGATAATCCCGCAAGAACGAATTACGGAATCCGTCCGGCGTATTCTTGAGACGAAAGAGCGTTTCGCCGTGCTCGATTGGCATCCGCTCGATCCGGCGACCGCCGCTGAACGGGTGAGCGCTGAGGCGCATACCGCATGGCTCGATGAGTTGTTCCGCGCCGCTGTGACTGTTGCCTATGACGAAAATGATTTGATCCCGATCACGCCCGAAGAACGGACGGCGATCATCTTTCTGGGAACGCGGTATCAAATTCAGACGGATTGCGCGCCGTACAGCCCGAATATCACATGGGTGGGGGTGAGCGATGAACCATCCGCCGATGAAATTGGATGGGCGACTGCCGCCGCACAAGCGGCGGATACGGTTGTCGTATGGACGCAGAATGCGATCACGAACCCGGCACAGCAGCGGCTCGTCAATGCGCTGCCCGCTGATCGAACAATCGCTGTGGCAATCTGGTCGGTCTATGACTGGCAGACATACCCGGAGGTTGCCGCCTATGTCGCAACCTACAGTCCGGCACGTCCAAGCGTTCCGGCAGCCTGCGCGATTTTGTTCGGCGCGCTCCCTCCTCAGGGACGTTTACCGATAACGCTCAGACTCGATTTGCCCGCTGGATCACGTGCTGAATAAGTCCCCGAATTACGATTGTCAAGACGTGTGTTGTCAGGTATCGTTAGCGCTGTTTTGCAAAGGCGATAGGACGCAACGTTCATTATGGGAACGCTTAACCCCGACTTGCTCTCCAAAGATATGGACGCGGTGATGAATGACGCCGTCGCCCTCAAAGATCAGCTTCGCAAGCCTGTGATCATGCCCGAATTGATTCTGCTCGCTCTGCTGCGCCGAAAAGACACAGCAGCGGATCGACTGCTGCAAGAATTCAAGAGTAATCGCGGGATCGATCTCGAACGGCTTGACCGGCAGGTGGTCTTGGCGATCGAAACACGGCGCGATCCGGATGGCAATTTGACTTACGTCGCTTCAGGCAACCGGCAAGTCCCCTTGTCACGTCAGGCAATCATTCTGGTGGATGACGCCCTGAGTCTTGCCAATTCGCAGGATCAGGTGCGCGTCGATACAGATCATGCGCTGGCAGTGCTGGCGGAAACGGCGCAGAGTACCTCAGGGCTGCTGCGTCAGCACGGGATCACGCCGAAAGCGATCAATGATCTACAGAGCGAAAATTCGCAGCTCGTCCGTATGAACAGCACGACACAAGATTACGTCGCGCTGGCGAAGATCGGCAAACTGCGGGCGGTTTACTTCCGCGAATCGCTGCTGCGCGATATGTCGAATATTTTGTCACAGTCGGTCAACCGCCATCTGATCCTGATCGGACCGGATGGGGTGGGCAAGCGCACACTTGCTTACAGCCTCGCGCTGCGGATGTCTGAAGGCAAAGGACCAAAAGGGCTGAAAAGCCTCGTCGTGGTCGATGAAACCGCGCTGCTTGACAGCGATCAAAAAGCGATCCGCGCTGGTCTGAATCAGGCACGCGGCGGAGTCATGTTTATTCCGCACATTCACCGCTTTTTCGGCGGTCCCATCAAAGCGGAATTTGGCAAAGCAACGCCGATGATCCAGAAAGCATTCTTGAGCGATGATCCGGTCATTATCGGCACAACGACCGAGAGCGAATGGACGAACCGTGTTGCAACAGCAAGCGGGATCGCCGAAAACTGTCAGACACTCCGCGTCTCCGAGCCGACCGTCGAAGAGACGATCGAAATCCTCAAGGTACTGCACCCACATCTGGAACGCGATTACGGCTTGAAAGTCGAGCAAGAAGCGCTGGCGCTTTCGGCACGCTTGGCAAAACGCTATATGAGTGCGACACCGCTCCCGCGCAGCGCCGAGCAGTTGATCCACCGCGCCGCTGCGATGGTGACGATGAGCAATACCGCCAAAGCGGATGGTAAAGCGGCGGGCGAAGAAAATTCTTCGCAGGTGCTTGATCCCGAAGATGTCACGCTTGCGGCGAGCCAGATCAGCGGCGTACCTGTGAGCAAATTGGGTGAGGATGAACGCGCCCGTTATGCCAGCATGGTCGAACACATTCAGGAACGCGTGATCGGTCAGGAACAGGCAGTGCTTGCTGTTTCCCGCGCCATCAAGACTGCGCGTGTTGGTTTCAAGGATGCGAAGCGTCCGATCGGCGCATTTCTGTTCCTCGGTCCGACGGGTGTCGGTAAAACCGAACTCTCGAAAGCACTGGCGGAGTTCATGTTTGGAAGCGAAGATGCAATGCTTCCGCTCGACATGAGCGAATTTAAGGACGAAAGCAGCTTGAACCGTTTGATCGGTTCTCCAAGCGGCTATGTAGACAGCGAAGCGGGCGGTCAGCTTACCGAGCGCGTACGTCAACATCCGTACATCATCGTCTTATTTGACGAAGTGGAAAAAGCACACCCACGCATCCTCGATATCCTGCTTCAGGTGATCGAAGAAGGACGCTTGACCGACGGACGTGGCACGACCACTAATTTTAGTGAGACAGTGATCATCCTGACCAGCAATCTCGGCAGTGAAGTCCTCGCCGTACCCGTGATCAACGACGAAGTACGCGAGGAAGCAATGGATCATGTACGCGAGTGGTTCCGACCGGAATTTTTGAACCGCCTCGACGAAGTGATCATGTTTAACGCCCTTTCTTCGGAAGATTTAGGAGCAATTCTTAAGCTCCAGTTGAAGAAAGAAGTCAAAATGGCGGCGGAGCGCGGCTTGAAGCTCGAGTTTACGCTTGCTTCGGAAGCGTGGATGCTGGCGCAGAACAATGAACCGGAATACGGTGCGCGTCCGCTGCGGCGAATTATCCGCCGTTCAGTGCGTGAACCGCTGGCAGATTTCCTTTTGCGCGCTAATCCGCCCGCTGGAACAGTTATTCGCATCGATGCGCGCGAAGGCGCGGATCAACTGGAGTTCGCCGCGATCGTTGACGGTAAAGAGATCAAGGTCGAGGTGGATTAACCGGGTTTCGCCAACCTGCATCAATCATCATCAGGAGTAAAAAAGGCAACCATGGCTGAAGTCATTCGTTCTGTGTTCCGTAAGTACGACATTCGCGGTACCGCTACAGGCGAAAACCCGCAGATCACGCCTTATCTCGCCCGGTTGGTCGGTAAGGCGTTGGGCACTTACATGCCCAAAACGTTTGGAACTGAGCGTATGTTTGTGGGTCGCGATAACCGCTTGTCATCGCCCCCACTGCAT
>CALBRY010000359.1 GCA_937927665.1 uncultured Chloroflexota bacterium | reverse complement strand
GCGCATGTGTGGTGTGAAAAGCCGCTGGTTGGATCGCTGGCGGAATTTGATCGTGTGAGCGCAGTCGAAGCGGAAACCGGAAAATGGACGGCGGTAGTTCTGCAATGGCGATTCGGCGCGATGGGAAAGCATATCTATCAGTTGATCAACAGCGGTGAACTCGGTCGCCCGCTGGTTGGCGTGTGCAATACGCTCTGGTATCGCGCGCCATCGTATTACGCGGTGAACTGGCGCGGACGATGGGATAATGAGCGCGGCGGCGTCACCCTCGGTCACGGAATCCACTTGATGGACTTATTTTTGTGGCTTTACGGCGAATGGTCGGATGTGCGCGCCGCCGCCAGTGTGCTGGATCATCAGATCGAGATCGATGATGTCTCGATGGCGATCGTGCGTTTCGAAAATGGCGCGATGGGAAGCATCGTTAACAGCGTGGTTTCGCCACGACAAGAAACATATCTGCGGCTCGATTTCCAGCGTGCAGCGGTTGAGGTGACGGCACTCTACCATTATGAAAATGCCAATTGGCGCTTTAGCACGTTTGAGAATTCCCCGTTTGCCGATTCGCTGACGCGCTGGCAGTCACCATCCGACACGATGCGGAGCGGGCATTATGCCGCCTATCGCGATCTTCTGGATCGTTTATCTGCTGGTGAGCGCCCTGTAACAACGGGGGCGGAATCGCGGCGGATACTCGAATTTGTGACCGCGCTGTACAAATCGGCTTTTACGGGCGATATCGTGCAGCGCGGTTCAATTATTCCCGGCGATCCGTTTTACACGGCGCTGAATGGAGATGGGCGGCGGTTTACGGGTTCAGCGTAATCGTGTGAGTCAGTCCGTCGTGTGTAATCGTCATGGAGTCCGCGCCCATCGGCGTGTGTGTGTACAGGTTTTCATAATGCGGGAAATCCGCCCAAGACACGCTGACTCCGTTGACGATGAGATCACCTTTCCAACCGAATGCCAGTGCATCACCCGATGGGGCAATACAAGCTGCGCGACCGTTTTCAACGAGCGGTGCGGTACGCAGTACATCATCACAGAAGTGATGAAAGCTTCTGTTTTCGGCGGCGCTGCCGATGTGGGCGATCCAGACATTCCCGCCGCCTGAACTGCGGAGTTCCTGCATCGCGTGTGCGCCTGTGAGGGTGAGGTGAAGATAACCATCGCTCCAAAGCGCGAGATAGCCTTCACCATGGCGCGCGAATGCCCACTGTCCGTCAATACGCCACTCATCAAAATGGGCGGTGGGAAAATAAGCGTGACTCAAACCTAATCCCACATGCGGCTTGAGGTGGTAGATACAGATCACGGTCTTATCGTGCATGGCGACACGAGGAAGTTCAACCGAACCTGCCCAGAAATTCGGGCGGGCGTTGCCATGTTCTTGATCGTTGCCCGGATAGGTTGTAAAAATGACTGCTTCCGGGCTAAAGGTCGCCTGCCACAGATGCTCTTGAATACCCGTTTCACCGGGGCGGTGATCCACGCACGCGGAGAGCATATAGTCAGGTGTGCGGCGGGTGATCGTGCGCGCGTCCCATTCGCCCGTTTTGAGATCATGACGCGGCAGATAATCGGCGGACGATCGCGCCCGTGTGACCAGCGCGGCGGGCAGGTGTGCGCCGATCCGCTGGATGACTTCCGGCACGCGGTATTTTTTCGCTAGTGCCAGCATCCCTGTCGTGCGCGTTTCGCCGTTAAAAATGCCCATTCCCCATGCAATCCGCTGCATACTCGATGTATTTTCAAAGCGCGATGATTTGAGTCCGCTCACGTAGCAGCGCCCGTGCGTGCTGCCATGCGATCCCCGGTAGGATTGGCATGCAATCAAAAAGAAAATCTTGTCGAGCAGCGCCCTCGCCATCGTGTTCAAGCGTTCATCGCTGCCAAACTCGTTTAGAACGAGCAGCGCGAATGCATCGAGCGCCATATATGCATTCGAATCCCACTCGCTGAAACTGCCGCGCAGCCGCCGCCGAATCCACGCTTCGGCATCGTGTGCGGCACGCGCATTGAGTTCGGCAGCAGTCGCACCGCTGCTGAACGTCCAGTCTTGCCAGTACTGCGCCGCCAAAATCGATGTCACATGAAACAGGATTTGATGATTTTCGGTGAAGTAACACATCGCATCGACGCCGGATTCTTCGATCCAGTATTTGAATCCCCGGAACGCATTTTCGATACGTTCTTGTTCTGCGGGGCGTAGGGCAGATGTGCCGCCGAAGGTGTGCATGAGCGCGATCAAGCTGACCGCGTAAAAATCGGCGCAGTCGCGGCGCTCTTCCATGAATTCACACGCAAGCGCGATCGCGTCCGCATCAAGGTGATCAGCGTGTCCGCTGGCGACAGCACACATGGTCGCCATCACGTCACCCGGCATCCGCGCCACATGATCGAGTGCTTCGCGCTTGCGATCGTCATAGGTGCTGTACGGCAGGTCTTGGAAAATGCTTTTGCTCGCCCAGATTTCGCGGAAGGCTGTCAGAGGCGTGCCATCGGATGGGCGAATGGTCATTTCGAGGTGATTTTCACCGGGAAGGCTTGCCATTGCCTCTAGCAGAGCATCGGTGATCGGCAGCTCACCGCTTTCACCGGGGTGCAGCACGAGCCGCTTTTCTTCACGCGGGAGCTTGAGATTCAGCAGCTTTGCCCAAGGCGTATCCGGGATTGGCATTTCGATCGTCACGGTGAAATCAAATGGGGCGGCGGCTTTTTCGCCCAGACTTACTTTGCCCGGCAGCGTTGGAAACGCAAATTGACGGATTACGATCTGATCTAAGCCTGCCTCGGCGGCGTGCCAGCGTGCCGGATCGATTGACCCGATCGGGATACATTCGTGAAGCGCGTTCTCTGTTTCGATCGTCAAGCCGAGGGCGATCCGCGCTTCGCGCCAGCCCGTGATCGCGCCATATAAAAACAGATCATTCATGCCTGCTTGCAAATTCAGACATAGATCGTGTGTTTCCGGGTGAACATAGCCGACGCTCGCTTCATATTGAAACGCAAGCGCGCCATTCAGCCATACCTGCGTCGGGCTAACAGTGTACAGATGTGCTGCAACCGATTTAGCTGCATCGACTTCGAGGGCGCAGTACGTCCAGCCGCGCATTAACGCGGGGGTAAAATTGAAACGGTTGAAATCGATCGTGCGGTCGTCGTAGACGCGGCGGTAATCCCATCGTCCGAGCGGCGTTTCTTGAAGATGAAACGGGCGCGGCTCAGGCTGCCAGCCGAACGGCTGTAGGTGATCGTGAATTTGCTTCTTCAAGTGGAGTGACATCGGCGCATTGGTGATCCATGCGCGCCCGTAGGGTTCAAACGGATCGCCTGTTGGCGCGATGACTTGGTCGAGTTGATCGAGTCGTTCTGTTTTTGCGTCTCGTGCCAGCCAGTGACGGATCACACCATCTTTCGCCAGCGGATACCTCGCAACTTGTAGAGACTCCATTGCCGCGCCTCGGTTGAACGATCTCACGGATTGTTGGAGCGAATTATACTGAGTCTGGCGCGGTGCAGAAAACAACACTGGCGCGGTGTCGCCGCGCCAGTGTTGATAGGGTGTAAAACGTAGAAACGTCGGGGTTACTTGTCGAACGTTGGAACGGGTTCTGACTCCGAGGCAGCAGGCTGATCAAGATAGGGGTTGTAGACTGCTTCGCGCTCCTGACGGAACTGCCGCGTATACAGATCGTAGTAATGCCCCTTCTGGTGAATCAGTTCGGCATGTGTTCCCTGCTCCATGATTCGCCCCTTCTCGATCACCAGAATCCGATCGGCGCGTTTGATGGTACTCAGACGATGGGCGATCACAAATGTGGTGCGTCCATCCATCAGAACTTCCATGCCGCGCTGGATCAAATCCTCTGTGATCGTGTCAACCGAGCTTGTCGCTTCGTCCATCACCAGAATTTCCGGGTCAGCAAGTACCGCGCGCGCCAAACTGATCAACTGCTTTTGTCCGACCGAGAGCAGGATACCACCCTCGCCGACTTCGGTATCATAGCCCTGTTCCAGCGCTGTGACGAACGAGTCCGCCCCGGCTGTCCGTGCCGCCGATTCGACTTCCGCATCGGTCGCTTCGAGTCTGCCATAACGAATGTTCTCGCGGATCGTACCGCTGAACAGATGCGGCGTCTGCAAAACCACACCGATCCGCGACTGAATCGACTCCAGCGTGAGATGGGTGTAATCCTGTCCGCCGATCCGTATCACGCCTTGGCGCGGTTCATAGAAGCGGCAGATCAAGTTGACGATCGTGCTTTTACCGCTGCCTGTCGCTCCCACTAACGCGATAACCTCGCCCTGTTTCACACGCAGGTTAAAGTCGGTGAGAACCGGTTTATCGGGCTCGTAGTAGAACGTCACATTTTCAAATGTGATATCCCCTCGGATCGTGTCTGCCGCGACCGCATCCGGTCGATTTACGATCTCCGCTGGTGTATCCAGCAGGGAGAACGAGCGCTCCGCCGAGGCGATCGCGTGCTGCATCGAAGCGTACACGCGCGCCATATCGGAAATGGGCCACATCATGAATGTGATGTACGAGACGAACGCGCCAATCGCGCCAACCGTCATCGTACCGCTTTCGACCTGCAAACCGCCGCCGAGCGCGACCGCCGCCACTCCGAATGCGCTGATCAACTGCACCGCCGGAAGGAAGAGAGCCGAATACCACGCTGCCTTATACGATGCGCCGCGCATTCTCCCGGTAAGTACGGCGAATTCTTCGAGATTCTTATCCTGACGGTTGAGCGCCTTCACGACGCGCACCCCGTTGATCGTCTCGTTGTAATTCGCGGTGATCTGCGAGTTCATTTTGCGGCTCTCGCGGTAATTCACGAGAATTCGCACCTGAAACCAGCCCGCAACCACGATCAAGACCGGGATCATGATCAGGATCAACAGCGTAAGCTGCCAGTTGATCGTGAGCATAAACACGCTTGCCGTCAGGATGATCATGCACGCCCATGTGACATCGAGCAGTCCCCATGTCACCAATTCAGCGATACGTTCGCTGTCACTGGTTACGCGTGACATCATCCAGCCGATCGGCGTCTTGTCGTAGTACGACAGCGACAGGTTTTGCATGTGACTGAACAGCCGCTTACGCAAATCGTACTGCACCGTTTGACCGAGCGTACCCGCGCAGTAGATGAAGCCGAACACTGCCGCCGCGAACAAGAGATACAATCCGCCGTAGAGCGCGATCAACCCAAGCATTCGATCA
>CALBRY010000358.1 GCA_937927665.1 uncultured Chloroflexota bacterium | reverse complement strand
CTGACCGATGCCGCGGCGCGTGTGCTTGCGGCGCGGCGCGATATTGCCGGAGCGCTTGCCGCGTGGACGGTCAGCCGTGATCCTGCCCAGTATGCGCAGATCGCATTTTTGCTCGCCTTATCGATTGGTGTCGGGTGGTTTTCGGTCAGTTTTCAAGCGACTCTCACCCGCAGTCATACCGATCAAGCACTGTATCGCGTCGGCGCGGATGTGCGCATGACCGAGCTTGATCCGGTCACAGGGGAAATTCGCACTGACGCGCCGGACAGCATACAAACGCTCGAAGGGGTTGAATCCGCGTCCGCGAGTTTTCGCGCGCCCGACCTCAATTTCTCGCTCGATGGACTGCGCGTCACACCGGGGACTCTGCTCGGCGTCGAGAGTGCCTCCTTTGAACGCGCCGCGTACTGGCGGGATGATCTCGGCGCGCTGGTTCTTCCCCCCGCCGCCGAAACGCCAGATGTGAGCGCGGCGATCCCATCGGATGCGACGCGTATCGGCGTATGGGTGCGCCTTGATGAAGTCATCATCGATCAAACGACCGGGGAATGGTCGAGCGGTCTGCCGCTGATTCAGTATTTGTACGGTAACGTGACTCTGTTTGCGCGGGTGAAAGACGCGCAAGGCACATTTCGGATTGTGCCGCTCCTGCCGCAGTTTATCGAAGGCGCGGAAGATGTCGAGGATATTTTTCAATTCTCGTTCAACGTCACCCCCTTCGCATCACCGGAGCAAATTCAAGCGGAGCGTGATCGTCTAAATGCGCTGCTTGAAGGCGTAAGCGGATGGATTTACTACGAAGGCGAGATCATTCCGCCCGATCAGGGTGATCTGCGGTTGGATATGATCTACTGGCGCAATACATCTGGCGGCGGTTTTGGCAACTTTACCCGTAGCAGCCGCTTAACAGCAGCGGGATTGGTCGCGCTCGATTCGTCCGGTGCGCCGCTTTCGGAAAACTTGTTTGTCGGTTCTGGAGAGTGGTCGATCACTTTCGACAATGCCTCGAATACCGATGGCACGACGACTCCGCTTGAGGTGAATAAAGGAAGCGGTGTGCGGATTGATTGGGTGCAGTTTCAGGATCAAAGTGTGCTGGGGATTACGTTGATGCCCCCCGCCGCGCCCGTTCCTGCCATTGTTAGCGCATCGTTTGCCGCCGAAAACGCCCTCGAACCCAGCGCGGTATTTGATCTCTACCTCGAAAGCCGTCCGGTATCGCTCGAAGTGGCGGGCACAGCGGATTATTTCCCGACGCTCTACGCCGATCAAGCACCGTTCGCCGTCGCAGATATTGATGCGCTGTTGGGCGTACTCAACCGCCGTCCCGGTTCAACTTATTACGCAAATGAGATGATCGTCGCGCTTGCGCCGGGGATCGATGCGGATGCATGGCTGCAAAACCGCGCTCTGACCGCTGGCGATCGCGTTCCGATGAGTGCACTCACGGCTGAGGATATTCGCAGTCAGCTTACAGGCGATGTGATGACGCTCGGAGTCAGCCGCCTGTTGTTTATGGCATTCGGGATCGCGTTGATTTTGAGCGTGGTCAGCATGGTGGTATATGCTGCGCTCAACGCGCAAAACCGCAGCACTCAGTTTGCGGTCTTGCGGGCGCTCGGCATGTCGTCCGGGCGCATCGCCTTGATCGGTGGATTTGAACAGGCGGTTGTGTTCATGGTCGCGGTGCTGCTTGGCGGGGTGATGGGCGCGCTCCTGAGCGGGCTTGTGCTGCCTTCGCTGGCAATTAGCGCGGACAGCGGCGCGATTACCCCGCCATTTCTGGTGGAAATCGAAGTCGCCGCATTGATCCAGTATTTCGTCGCGCTCACGATCTTGATGGCGTTCGTGGTCGCGTTCACCGCGCTGTTGATCCGGCGGCTCTCGCTCGGTCAATCGCTGCGTTTTCAGGGAGAATAGCCGATGTCGTGGTCGCTGATTCTACGGCGTATGGGGCGCAGCCGCCGCGACATGCTCATGCTGCTTGCCGCGCTCAGTTTGGTGACCGGATTTTTCGCACTCGGTCCGCTGTATCTGCGGGCGTTGGGCGAATCCGGCTTAAAGTATGCGATCGATCATGCCCGCCCGCGTGATCTCACGCTGACGTTGACCAGCGACTCGCCATTTGATCTCGCTGATCGTCCGGTGATCGCGGCGGAATTGGGTGATATTTCCGGCGGCGTCGAATCGCTTACCGTGATGCAGGGCGTTGTCTGCAACAATATCTTCAACGGTTTATGTTTTGGCGATGAAAACTTTCGCGCCTATATCCCGGTCGCTTACGAGCGCCTGAGTGAACGATTCACGATCATCGATGGCGTATTTCCGGCGGCGGATGGCGAAACAGCAGTCACCGGCGCGATCGCTCAGGAAATGGAAATCGGCGTCGGGGATGTGATCGAATTTTATCCGGATACGCCTCAGCGGATGACCGTCACAATCGTGGGCATCCTTGAGCCGATCATGCCGGATGATCGGTTCTGGATCGGGCAGCAGGCGATTCTGTATGGTCAGTTGGTCGATGTGACCGAGAATTTTCAGCGCTTTGATATGGGGATCATCTTCACAGAAGCGGCATACACGGCACAGATTATCCCGATTGCGCCGAGTGGTACACGCTACGATTGGTATGTCGAAACCAATCTCGAAGCGCTGCGCGCCGCCGGATTAAGCGATCTCACAACCTCATTTGACAATATCGAACGTTATTTCCGCCGCATCG
>CALBRY010000357.1 GCA_937927665.1 uncultured Chloroflexota bacterium | reverse complement strand
TCGGTATCCGACGCATACACGATAATGTCATCGAGCGGCACGCCGAGCGTTTCGGCGGCGATTTGCGCCAGCACCGTATCCGCGCCCGTACCCAGATCCGTCGCGCCAAACAGTAGATTAAACGAGCCGTCATCGTTCAGCTTAATCGACGCCGCGCCCATATCTAAGCCAGCGATCCCGCTGCCGTGCATCGCAACCGCCATCCCGATCCCGCGCTTGAGGTGCGGCTTACCGGGAACGGATTTATCTACGCCGCGTTTCCCGCTCCACCCCATTGCCCGCGCTCCGATTTCAACACATTCATCGAGCGCGCTCGTCGTCACGATTTGCGGCTTACCTTCGCGTCCTTCACCGAGCGCAACCGCCATCACCAGCCCATCACCCGGCTTGATCCAATTCATCCGCTTAAAGTCGATCACATCCATGCCAAGCGCGGTTGCGATCTCCTCCATATGGACTTCCAGCGCGAATAATGCTTGCGGTGCGCCATAGCCGCGATATGCACCGGGAGTAGGAATATTCGTGTAGACCACATCGCACGTAAATTTGCTGTACGGCGCGTTATAAGTCGTCAAACCGCGAAAACCGCTGACCATCTGCACGGTTAAGCCGTGCGTGCCATATGCGCCCGTGTTGCCAATAATGTACAGTTCCGCCGCGACAACTTTTCCGGCGCTGGTCACGCCCGTCTTGAAGCGCAAAATCTGCGGGTGACGACTGCGCGCGCTGGTGAACTCCTGTGAGCGGGTATATTCAAAGCGCACCGGGCGTCCGGTGACGATCGTCAAATGGGCGCACAGGTCTTCGATCAACATTTCTTGTTTGCCGCCAAACCCGCCGCCGATGCGCGGCTTGATCACGCGGATTTTCTTGACCGGCAGCCCGATCAGCGGGGCGATCATTCGCCGCACATGAAACGGTACTTGCGTCGATGTCCGCACGACAAGGCGATCATCTTCATCCCACCATGTGATCACCTCGTGCGGTTCGATGTGCGCCTGCTGCACCTGATGCACACGGTATTCACCCTCAAAGATATGATCCGCTTTTGCCCACTGCTCGTCGGCGTTCCCCACCTGTGCATGGATGTGATGGACGATATTCCGCTCCCGATCATGAATCCCATCAACTTCGGGATCATCGTGGATGATCGGCGCGTTTCCGCTCATCGCCTCGATCGGGTCGAATACCGCCGGAAGCACTTCGTATTCGACATCGATCAGCGTGAGCGCTTCACACGCGATTTCGTAGGTTTCAGCGGCTACAACCGCCACCCGATCGCCCACATGCCGCACTTTGTAATCAAGACTCACCTGATCATACGGTTTCGGGTTCGGGTAGCTTTGCCCACCGGAAGCGTAACGCACACGCGGAATGTCGAGATGTGTCAGCACCGCATGAACACCGGGGAGCGCCTTCGCACGGCTGGTATCGATCCGCTTGATCAGCGCGTGCGCGTGCGGACTGGTCAGCATCGCCGCGTGGAGCATTCCCGGCAGTTCGATATCATCGGTAAAGACAGGTTTTCCCGCCGCCAGTTTGACCGCATCGACTTTCGGCTCCGATTTGCCGACGGTTTTGAGTGCCTGTACTTCCGGCGGCGAAACGATGATCGCCGGAATGGTACGGGTTCGCGTACTGAGCGCGCTTCCTCCGGCATCGCTTCCGCTGTCAAAGGGTGTACCTTCGGCGGGTGATCCGAATAACTCCGGCGGCGCGGGGATCGCCCGCTCCATCGGTTCAAACGGCGGCACATCTTCGCCGCGCATGACTGCCGCCGCGCGCAAGATCGCCTGAACAGGTTTGATGTAACCAGTTTCACGGTCGAGAATGCCGCTCAATGCCGCGCGGATCTCCGTCTCTGCTGGATTCGGGTTTTTCTTGAGGAGCGCATACGCCGCAAGAATCTGCGCGGGGGTGGTGTAGCCGCTCTGGATCGCCCCCGTCTCGATAAATGCCTGTTGCAGGGGGTGTAAAGCGCGGCTCGTACCGACTCCCTCCAACGTTACAATTGTGTGTCCTTGCGCTTGCGCGGCGAGGATTGTCTGCGCGTTAACGGGTTCATTATCAAGTAACACCGTATCCGAGCCGCTTAAACCGTGTTCGTCGCCAAATTTGACGCTCCAGCAGCCGAGCCGCCGCAGCACGCGCAGCAGCCGTTCATGAGGATGGATATCGAGTTCACGGCGTTCGCCGTTGAGTGTAAAGGTGATGTGCATGAGGGAGTAACTCCTATAAGGCTTTAATTGTTCCGGCGGCGACTAGTTTTTTGAGTTCCGCCACGACATCTGGATCACCGCGATGGATCGCACCCGTGTCAACAGACACGCGGTACATCTGGCACAACGTAACCCCAGCATGAAAACGAACTGTCGAATCAGGATCGTCAAGCGCTTTGATCAGTGCATTGGCGGATTCCTGCATGTGAAATGCCCGCAGTTGAATGGCTGCGTCATAACGATCGGTGAAACTAAGCTTTTGATCCACGACCGCTTCTGTTAGTACATGCAGCCCAACAGCATCACCGCTAATCACCCTGATTGCGTGGGCAGATCGAATCCGTACGGCAGCTGTTTTATGTCGAAGGAGTTTGCGAAGTTGGTCAAGGGCTTTTGTTGATCGAAGTTCCTCCAAGCCGACAATCATGCGTGTATCGGGTAGTTTTTCTAGGAAGATCGCCTCAGCTTTTGCCCGTTCTTCGTCGGTAAATTCCTTCAGCACATGGATATCCTCGCCGTCATGCCATGCATAGTACGGACTGCCGAAGAAATTACTTTTCAGGAACTTCTCCCACGCCGCGCTGTCTGTCATGCCTTCACCGCCAATTGTTCAAGACAACTGACTAA
>CALBRY010000356.1 GCA_937927665.1 uncultured Chloroflexota bacterium | reverse complement strand
ACACCCGTTCCGCGAATGAACTGGTTGTGTGTGCGCGCCATGTGCCGTGGAAGTAGAATCGATGAGACGCACCCCATCGAGGGTGCGTCTCACTTTACGGCGGTTATTCTCTCACGTACTGCTCAACATCCACCGGAATCACAAACTGTGAGCGATGTTCCGGCGTCTCTTCTTCCGGTAAATCAGTCGCGGAAGCCGCCGCAATTTGGAACAATCCGAAGCTCACCAAGGCTGTCCGGTAAAGCGGATTGTGGACGCGCAGCAGTTTCGGAGCCATGATCAAGAAAATTCCGCTCATCGCATCCAACAGCAGATGACCGCGCATCGGCAAAATCTGGGTGACGCCCCATTCGTACTTGGTGATCGCGCTGTACGTCAGTGTGCCAGCCGCAAGCGCGGTGAGCAGGTTCGTCATTTTGCCGTTCCAACGCAGAATACGCGGCGTGAGGAGCAGCACAATTACAGACAGATAGTCAAGCTGCCCGTGCATTTTAGTCGTCAGTCGATCCATTGTTGCCCTCCGCATTCAATGAAGCCTTCACTCTCACTGTACGCGCCTTCCCTTGTGGGATCATCCCCCAACCCGCCTACCTGTGATTCACCGAAATGCAGTTCATGGTATAGGGTGATGGGTATCGCACATGAGACATGATATTTATCACACGCCGCTTTGATTCCGATTCTTAGAATCACGTGTTGTAACAATAGGGAAAGGGCGTTTTTCAATGGATCAGGTTCTTTATTCGCTCTACACAGTGATTTTCATCGTTCTCACGGGGTGGTCTTTCCGCGTTTGGCGGCAGTCCAAGAGCATCGGCACGTTGATGGTGGTGCTGGTCAACGCGGCGATGATTTACGAAAACGGTATTCTGGCGGTCGGCGTGCTGATCGGTCATGGATCGCTGCTTGAGGCGCTTTCATGGGGGCGGTTCATCGGCTACGCGGTATTTCCGGCGTTTCTGGTGATCAGCGCACTCGATCTGGCGAAGCGCTCCGGCGCGCAGTTCGCGGCGCGGCGTAATGTGTGGATCGGCGCGTGGGTATTTGTGTTCGCGTTGATCGCGTTCGCGCTTCTGGTCGAGGTGATCGGGCGTCAGCTTGCGCCGCGTGAACTCAACGGCGTGATCCGCTACATGTGGGCGAACAAGGGAGTTCCGCCGCTCGGCGTGATCCTGATGAATATCTCGTTGATCGGGTTCGGGGTGGTGGTGTGGCGCAAAGCGCATTCTCCGATCCTGCTGCTCGGCGCGATCTTCCTGCTGGTCGGTGACGGGATCGCCGCCGGACGGTACGTGTTAGGGTCGGGTATCGAGATGATTTTTATGATAGCGCTGCTCGCCGCCGAAATTTGGATGCTGCGTCACATCGCGGCGGATCAATCTGCGACACAGGCGCGGCTGCAAACCCGCGCTGTTGGCGATTAGTCCCGCAATTTGGGAATGAATTAGGTATAGTGGCGCTTGCTGATCAGCACCTGCCCCGACATGCTGAGGGGAATTCACATTAATAGGAGTTCCCCTTGATGCTGCAACGGATTGAACCGGGATCGCTGTGGCAGGCGACCGTCCCCAAACGCGCTTACCCTACACTGCAAGGCGATGAAGCGGCAGACGTGCTGATCGTCGGCGCGGGCATTACCGGGCTGACAGCGGCGGCGCTGCTGGCAAAAGCAGGAAAACAGGTGATCGTGATCGACCGCCGCAAACTCGGCGGCGGCGTGACAGGCAGTACAACCGCACATATCACCGCCGTTTTGGATACGCGCTTTCATCAAATCGCCAATGATTTTGGCGAAGAAGGCGCGAAACTCGCCGCCCAATCTCATCTTGACGCAATTGAACAGATCGCCGGATTGGTCAGCGATTACGGAATCGCCTGTGAATTTCTCCGTGTCCCCGGTTATTTGTATACCGAAACTGACCGCGACGTAGATATGCTGCACCGTGAGCTTGACGCGATGCTGCGCGCCGGATTACCCGTGAGCGGCATCCGTGATATCGGGCTGCCATTTCCGGTCAAATATGCGATCGAAGTAGGAAATCAAGCGATGTTTCATCCGCTCAAATATTTGCACGGGCTGGCGGATGCGATCAGCGGGCAGGGCGTGACGATCTACGAACACACCGCGATCGGTGAGGTGAAAGAAGAAGACGGGCGCGTTGAAGTCAAAATCGACGGCGGATCGGTCAGCGCCGGAGCGTTGATCTACGCAACCCACATCCCGCCGGGACTCAAACCCGTCGATACACAGGTTGCGCCGTACCGTTCCTATGTGATCGCGTGCAAAACCGAGCGTCAGTATCCGGTTGGGCTGTTCTGGGATACCGCGCGCCCGTACAACTACATCCGCGTGTATCACGACGGCACGCAAACATGGTTGATCGGCGGTGGCAAGGATCACAAGACGGGGCAGGAAAGCGATACCGAAAGCCCGTATCAAGCATTGGATGGTTTTCTCCGCGATCATTTTCAGGTGCGGACAATCGAATATCGCTGGTCAGCACAGGTTTATGAACCGGTTGACGGATTAGGATATATCGGCGTTGAACCGGGGACAAAATCCATCTATTACGCGACCGGATACGCGGGCAACGGCATGACCTATTCGAATGTTGCCGCGCGCTTGATCAGCGATCTAATTTTGGATCGCCCGAATCCGTATGCCGATTTGTACAGCCCATCACGCTTTAAGCCGCTGGCATCCATGGCGGATTATGTCGCCGAGAACGTCAACGCAGCGGTGCGCCTGATCGGGGATCGATTGGCGGAAGATGGCGAAGTTTACGGGGAAATCGCCAACGGTGAAGGAAAGATTATGCGCGTAAATGGTCAGCAGGTCGCCGCCTACCGTGACTCCAACGGAGTCCTGAATAAGCTGTCGCCTGTGTGCCCGCACATGAAATGCATCGTGCATTGGAATACCGCCGAAAAGACATGGGACTGCCCGTGTCATGGCGGACGCTTCACACCGACAGGAGAATGGATCGAAGGACCGCCGCAGCACGGATTGAGCAGGTTATAATAGCGGGCATAAATCGCATTTTCATCACCGGAGCATCTTTATGAGCCAACCCGCCAATCCCGGCAAAAGTCAGGCGGCGATGCGCTTGATCGCGCAGACGACATTTTATAACCGGGGCGATCAAGAACGCTTGATTCAGTTCATCGCCGATGCTTACGCGCCGGAACTGCTCGAGCAGCAGCCGCCGATCGCCAAAGCAGCCGCATTCGCGCAGATGCGTCACATTCTGGGCAAAGTACGCGTAAAGCGCTGGATCGTGATGAACGAACATGACATCGTCGCCCGCATGGAAGCGGAGAACGGCACGCGCTTTGTGGTCGAACTTAAATGTATGGATGATTACCCGCACAAGATTATCTACTACATGCAGCATCCGAGCAGTTCATAATTCATAAGGCGGCATTCACGATCGCCGCGATTCGCGCCGCGTCGTCCGCTGTCGTGAGCGGCAGGTTTAGGATCGACGCGCCCCATTGATCAGCATGCGGGGTAGGTGGATTGACCGGATCAGGTACAAGGGCGGCGCGCATTCGCTGAAGCGATGGATACCAGCACGCCGCCTCGTGAATGCCCGCCGCCCATAAGTCGGTGAGCACCGAATCGCGCCGCGCCGGATCGATCAACAGGGGATATTTCCACAAGACCGCGCCGGATGCGCGGCGGATCATGATCTGCGCTGGAAATGCCGCATCATAGATCGCCGTAAGCGCCGCCCGGTGCGCGAGATTCGCCGTAAGCCCGT
>CALBRY010000355.1 GCA_937927665.1 uncultured Chloroflexota bacterium | reverse complement strand
TACGCCTTGATCACCGAACGCGCAATCACCATCCGGTGAACTTCACTCGCGCCATCATAAATACGGAATGCCCGCGCCGCTTCGTACCATTCGCTCAACGGCAAATCGCGGCTGATCCCCATCCCGCCGCAAATCTGAATCGCCCGGTCAATCACCCGATTCACCGTTTCAGCGACAAACACCTTTGCCATGCTCGTTTCGGTGCGCGCCTGTGACCCTTGATCGATCAGCCATGCCGCTTGCTGAACCATCAGCCGTGCCGCGTGCAGTTCAATCTGGCTGTCCGCCAGCATCCACTGCATCGATTGATGCTCACTCAACGTTTTACCGAAGGCTTCGCGCTTCGTCGCATACTCCGTCGCAATTTCTAGCGCACGCTGTGCGATCCCCGTCCAGCGCATACAATGAGTCAAACGGGCGGGACCCAGCCGCGCCTGTGTCAGCGCAAACCCTTCGCCTTCTTTGCCCAAAATCGCGCTGTGCGGCACACGCAGATCATGAAACTTGATCTCACCGTGACCGCCCGCCGCATCGTCACCCATCACCGGAACAAGCCGCACCAGTTCAATCCCCGGTGACTTGATCGGCGCAAGAAAAATCGTCGCCCCTTTATGCGTCGGCACATCAGGATTCGAACGCGCCATAATCAGCAGGAACGACGCCATCGCCGCCCCCGTCGTGAACCATTTGTGTCCGTTGATCACCCATTCGTCACCGTCGCGGACAGCCGTAGTTTGCAGCATATTCGGATCACTACCCGATCCGGGAGCGGGTTCGGTCATCGCAAAACCGGAGCGGATTTTCCCGGCTGCCAGCGGTCGCAGATAGGTTTCGACCTGTTCCGCGTTGGCGAACAGGTGCAGCAGATGCATGTTACCCTCGTCAGGCGCGCCGCAGTTGAGCGCGAACGGACCGAGCATGCTCCGTCCTGCCGCCTCAAAAACAGGGACGATCTCAGAGAGCGTCAATCCCATCCCGCCGAGTTCCGGGGGAAGCTGTGGTGCCCAGATTCCCGCCTTTTTCGCTTTCTCCTGTACCTCGCGCATCCGAACCGCCAGCAGATCATGATCGTCGCGGTTCGCCTCCAGATGCGTATGGCGCAGTTTTTCCAGCGGAATCACTTCGGAATCGACAAACTTCCGCACGAACTGAGCAATCTCTTGAACGTGTGCAGGAACAGCAAAATTCATAATCGTTACTTTTCACCTGCTCTTTAGATAATGATATGTCTGACCAAACAAACCGGAAATTTCATTTTGGCAGGATTCAAACAGTGTGGAATGTAACGGAATCCTTCCGACAAACGATGATTATTCGCATATTCAAATTTTCTTCTACCCGTCTTTCGGACACGGCATGCCACGTCCCAGAAACTATCTGAAAAATCACCCCACCCCACGTACATAATATGGAAAGAGGGAAGCCTGTTTTTCTCCCCTCCTTGCGCCAGCGCTGGCAGGGGTCAGGGGAGGGGTTCACCACGCTCAAAGGGCGGAAAGCAGAATGATTACGACTGTCCCCCGGTTCACACTGCTTTCGATCGTCACCGTTCCCGCGTGCTGATCGACGATCGTCTTAACCATCGATAAGCCCAACCCCGTCCCCTCCACGCCTGCATGTTCTTCGCGCTGTCCCCTAAAAAACGGCTCAAAAACTTGCGGCAGATCATCGTCGCTGATCCCATAGCCCGTATCCCGAATTTCAAACCGAATCTGATCGCCTTTTGTCGATGGCACACGGTTCACGCTGATCCGGATCGATGCGCCAGCAGGCGAATAAACAATCGCGTTATCAATGATATTCGTCAGCGCGCGGATCATCCGGTCGGGATCAATCAGAATGCGGGTATCCTGCTCGGTGGGAATAATCGTAATATTGATGTCTTTGGTGACCGCCCGTTCCATTAGCGCATTCACAGCGATTTGCGCCAGTTCAGTCGCGGAATATGCGCGCTTTTCCAGTGATACGCGGCTTTCCAGTCTGACCAACTCCATCACATCCGACATGAATTTTTCCATGCGCGTCACTTGGCGGTCGATATTTTCGAGCCAGCGATCGCGTGTCTCGGTGGGGGCGGGCTTTTTCAGCAGATAAACCGACATTCGTATTGAAGTCAGCGGGCTTTTCAGGTCATGCCGGATAGCGGCGAGCATTTCTTCGCGCAGCGTGTTAATCCGCGCGAATGTCTCCGCTTCTTGGGATCGCAGCATGGCGATATGCGCCGCCTGTTCGCGGTAAAAAATCGCCTCACGCTGCGCCGCTTCCGTTCTGTAGCGGATCTCCAACCCTTTCAGGCGGTTATCGCTGTCGGCGTTAAATAAAATTTCCTTCAACTGATGAAACCGCTGATAAGCGGTCAGCGCTTCCTGCAAATTCCCAATCGCTTGATACGCTTCACTCAGTTTGCGATAGCACTCGTAAAAAATCGTGCTGCGCCCGTGCGAATCCGCCAGCGCCAGCCCCTCACGATAATGCATAATCGCCGCGTTGAAATCGCCGCGCGCACCGTCAATATCTGCCCGCAAAAGCAGCACTTCTGTACGGGTCGTCTCAATCGAGTAGCGCCGCGTCATCGTGTCCGTTTCGCCGAGTACACGCAGCGCCGCGTCATGATCCCCGTTAGCAAAATGCGCCCGCGCAAGACTGAGCATCGTCCCTGCTTCAGCAACCGGGTTTTCGCCCACCCCTATCTGCTGATACAGCGCCCGCGCTTGCAGCGCCGTTTTGACCGCCTCCGCGCCGTTCTCCAACGAGGTATACAGCGATGAGATATTCGTCAGCACCACCGCTTGACCATAACGATCACCAAGCCGTTGATAAATTTCCAACGCCTGATAACAGTGATCAAGCGCCGCCGGAAGATCATGCATCAGATCATGAATGCTGGCGATTCCGTGCAGCGCGCGTGATTCTTGGTTGCGGTCGCCCACCGATCGCGCCAGTTCAAGCATTTGTAGGTAATGGTCAATTCCGGTCGGCAGATCGCCAAGCTGCCGGAATGTCATCGCTACCAACTGATGCAGGCGCATCGCTTCAAGTGGAATAAGCGGCTGAGCAGTAGGATCGTCAAAAGTTTCAAGCGCTGACGTTGCAGCGCCCGCATAGTTTCCCTGTTGATACTGCAAAAACCCCGTTAGTATGCGCGCCTCGGTGAGCGCGCGAATATCACCGAGCACTTGCGCACGTGTTTTGATCTCATTGAGCAGTGAAATCGCTTGGTCATATTCTGCGGTGCGTTGGTAGGAGCGCGCTTGCTCAAGCAGATCGCGCAGGGGTTTTTCTGGGTTCGGCTGTGTTGTCATAGTGAAAGGGTATCCCGCTGCTGGGCGCCTCAACAAAGACTATAGCATGCTTCATTCGTCTTGTCGTGCAATGCTACAAATTTGTTTGATGGAGGTTTGGTAGGAGAAGTATTGTGAAGAAAAACCCGTCATCCCCCGAAAACGAAAAGGGCGGGGGAAAGTTGTTTTTCTCCCCCGCCCTTCGCTTGCGCCGGTAACTTCAGAACCGTATCAGACGATCGCCTCAGCAATCGCGCCGAGCAGTTCTTGTACCCCAACTGGCGTTGGCAAGAACGCATCAGCCCCCGCTTGAAAAGCAAGGTTCTTATGGTATCCGCCCGTCGCCGGGCTAAGCGCGACTACCGCGATCTTGTTGAAAGGGTCTTGTTTCCGCACATACCGCACCAGATCAAGCCCGTTCATGTCGCTCGTCATCATGTTGAGCACAATTGCATCCGGCAGGTGATAAAAGCACAGCCCTAATCCCTGTGTCACGGTGCGAACATGTGTCACCTTAAAGCGGCTCTGTTCCAGCGCGGCGCGGAACACATCCGCCGTATCCGCATCGTCTTCGATCAACAGCACTGTCCGCCCGCTGCCATCAACATTCGGTGCGGTCGGTTCAATCAGCGGCGCGGTTTTCGGTTTGTCCGCTTCCGGCGGCACAACCGTGAACTGTATCTGAAGCTGAAGCCCGCCGAGCATCACCTCATCACCGTGATAAAGTGGGTACGGTTTCCCCGGCGCGAGTAGAATACCATTCACCCGTGTGCCGTTCGTGCTGCCCAAGTCCTCGATTTCGAGACGCGTCTCGTTTACGTTGATCATCGCATGACGGCGGCTGACACCCAGCACCGCACCGCCATAATTGTTTAGGTCAATATCAGGATTGATGCCGCGCTCATAGTCAACCCTGCCGATCAACAAAGAATCACGCACTTTCGTCGCAAATGTCTCTGATGTTCCCACAATCCGAAGCCCGATTACCCACGGAATACCGCTCTCAATCGGCGCGGTCGAGGGTAAATCCGAGACTTCTTGAACAGGCGTCGGCAGCTTGAGCGGGCTGGTAACTCCCAACGCTTTCCGTCTGCTCTTGCTGCTGTCCTGATCTTCTATCATCGTCATTTGGGCGAGTCCCCTTTCATGCTCATCTCGCGTTCTCAAGAGAATGTGTAAGCGGCAAAGTCATAGAAAGCGATCTGTTGTTACCCGCATGATAGCGGACTGTCTCGCCTTATGTGTGTAAACGATGGTCATGTTCCGGGGCTGCTAATATAGTCCGTTAGTCCCTAAACATGTGTAAACGCGCATTTGATTAATTTTCGCGGAACGTGGGACAATGATTTTTGACAGATCAAAATAGCCTTTTGAGAGGAATCCTCATGGTTGATAAAGTGACACCCGGCATTGGTTTTGAACTGACCGACGAACAAAAGATGCTGCAAAAAATGGCGCGGGATTTCGCCGAAAAGGAGATTATCCCGGTCGCTGAACATTATGACCAGACCGCCGAATTCCCGATTGATGTTATCCGCAAAGGGCGTGAACTGGGCTTAGTGAACCTCAATATCCCACTCGAATACGGTGGACCGGGTGCATCCGTATTTGAGGAATGCCTCGTAAACGAAGAACTCGCTTACGGTTGTTCTGGCATCAGCACCGCGATGAGCGTTAACAACCTCTCCTCGCTCCCCATCCTGATCGGCGGGACGGAAGCGCAAAAGCAGTTGTGGCTCGGTGAGCGTATGGTCGATAAAGGACAGCTTGCTGCCTACTGCGTCACCGAACCGGGCGCAGGTTCAAACGTGGTCGGAATGCAAACCCGCGCCGAGCGTGTGAACGGAAAATACATCCTCAACGGCAGCAAGATGTTCATCAGCAACGTGAACTTCTCCAGCTTCTATACTGTGTTCGCCGTCACCAATCCCGCCGCCAAGCACAAAGGAATTTCCTGCTTCCTCGTCGAGCGTGACTCCCCCGGAATCACCATCAGCAAGCACTTTGATAAGCTCGGTCAGCGTGCCGCCGATACCGCCGAAATCGTTTTCGAAAATGTCGAAGTTCCGGCAGAAAACCGCATCGGCGAAGAAGGTCAGGGGTTCATGCTGGCGATGATGGTCTTTGATCACAGCCGCCCCGGTGTCGCATCCGGTGCGATCGGCGTTGCCCGCCGCGCGCTCGAAGAGTCCGTCAAATATGCCAAAACGCGCGAAACCTTCGGGCAGCCGATCTGGCAGCATCAAGCGATCGGTCACAAAATCGCGGATATGGCGATCCAGATCGAAGCGGCGCGCCTGCTCGCATGGCAGGCAGCATGGATGGTCGATAACGGCATTTCTAATCCGCGTGTCGTCGCCTCCGCCAAAGCATTCGCGGCAGATATGGCAATGCGCGTAACCGTCGATGCCATTCAGGTATTCGGTGGCTACGGCTACATGAAAGAATACCCGGTCGAAAAACTCATGCGCGATGTCAAGGTCTACCAGATTTACGAAGGCACAAGCGAAGTTCAGCGGAATATCATCGTCCGCGAACTCTTCCGCTAATCGCTTCTCCTCACTTCACGTCAATGCCCTTTAACAAAGCAAGGGTGTATCTGGACGAAAGTATAAGTCGAGGTACACCCAAACAGGCTTTGGTGGGGAGAAGAATGCGGGCTTGCGAGTATAGCCAACGCCGAAGCTTTTCAGGTCGCGAAAGCTGTGTTCATGTCAGCGCTCCAAATCCGTTCCCGCCTATCAAACATCCCGATGACGGTTCGGGAGCGCGGGGGTGACTTGCGTGCTCATGGCTTTCAGATTCACCCCACCGGGGGGTTTGGATCTGAGTGCCAAAAACGAGGCAATCCTACGAAGTCCCCATCCCCTCAATCAGCATATGAATCGGGCAGCGTTAATACAAATGGTCACCGACCTGCGAGCGATCGGTGACCATCTGCGACTGCATTTCACACGGAGGCGGCAGACATTGATGTATGTTCACCACCATCTTGAGAACAGATCAAGCAAGGTTTAAGAAAAACCGTCTTTGACCTGAT
>CALBRY010000354.1 GCA_937927665.1 uncultured Chloroflexota bacterium | reverse complement strand
GGCAAGCCTCGCACGCCCCGTCAACAGCGCGCTTTCGAGCATCCTCCGCGAGTCACGCGATGCGGCATTCAGCGCGGCTGAATCCGGTGATCCGGTGTTGTTCTTCACACACGGCGACGATCCGCTGATCGACGGCGAAGTGACCGTGTTCACGACGCTGTTATGGGAGCATCCGCACCGCGTCATAAACGGCGACAGTCTGCTGATTCTGCCACCCTATCCCGCCGTGATCCTGTCTACCCTTGCGCCGATTCAAGCATGGGAAGAGTTCGAGGCATCCGGCTTGGCGGTCGATGTGCGCGCGTATCCCCGCCGCGAAGGGGCACTCCCGTTTATGGCGGCGCGTTATAACGGCGCGTCTGATCCACAGGGATTCACGCCGCTTGAGCCGGTCATGTTCGCGGACGGTTCGCAGTTGGAAGGCTGGCGCGTGCGTTGGGTGGGGAATCGCTGGCGTGTTTCGACATTGTGGCGTGTGATCGACGCACTGCCCGATGAGTCGATCCAGCAGTTTACGCATTTATACCGCGCCGTAGATGATGTCAATGCCGCGCCGTATCTCGGTTCAGATGTGGCGCTTTCGGTGCATACGTGGGAAATAGGCGACCGCGTGATCGTCATGTCGGATTTCTTCGACGTGCTGCCGGGGGATGGGTATACGCTTGCAGTCGGGCATTACCGATTAGACGATGGATCGCGCATCCTGTTACAAAGCGGCGCGGATCGCATCTTGATCGAAGCTGTGCGGGTCGAAGAAACCCCATAACGCAAAGGCGCGAGGGCGCAAAGAACTACGCATTACTTAGCGTCTTCGCGCCTTTGCGTTGATGCTTTTTAACCCGTATACCGCCAGATGAGCTGATCCATCAGATCGGGATTTGTGGTGCTGAGAATGGCGATCATCCAGTCATCGCCTGCCGCTCCGGTGCGCACGCGCATCAAGCAGCGTGTTTCCGCCTCGGATGTCCAGCACGGTTGTCTCTCCCCGCTCGTGTTCTGCTCGCCAAACACCTCAGCGCCGAGTTCCACGTAGTAATCGAAGAATTCGTTGGCGTCGTCCACCGTGTCCCATAAAGCGGTCAGCGTCCACACCTGATCGCCCGTTTCCGGGTTGATCAGCAGTTGAAAACGGTCACCGCCCCATCCTGCCGCCGCGTCGCGCGCTTCGAGGCTGTTCAAGCCGGAGCGGAGATGCTCACGCAGGTAGAACTCTCCCAGCGTCGTGTCATACAAACTCGTCCAATCCGGCAGGGTATCACTCAGTGTGTAATCGACGATCAGCGGTGCTTCGCCGCTTAGGTATTTTTCCGGGTGGATGATCTGCTCGGTAGACAGCGGCAGATTCGTATATGCCGCGTTGACCGCCTCCCATCCACCCGCCTGATACAGTTCGGTGACGAACGACATCCCCGCTTCATACGGGAACGTGAGTTCGCGCACGAGCATTCCCGGTGTGCCTTCCGGCAGGGTCAAGCCGCCGCTCTGGAATGTTTCGGCAAGCAGGACGACCGCCGCAAGCGGATTTTGCATCGCAATTTCTTGTGAATACACGGTCATCACGGCGGATGCGTCCCCTTCGATCAGGGAGGTGATCGCCAGCGATTGATCAGGACTCAATTCTGATTCGTCCGCTGTTTCCGTCAGCGAATCAATTTGGAAATGCTGATCTTGCAGCGCGTGGGTGTATTCGTGGATGAAAATGATCTGCTCGGTCAAGGCGAGGTTGGTTTCGCCGCGAAATCCGAGCGGCAGCACGTTCATCAAGCGCGTTTCGGTGTCATAGAAACCGGCAACTTGACTGCCGAGCAAAGTCAAATACAAATCGCGCAGATCGACATCATCGGGCAGCAGATCGAGCGCGCCATAAAATGCCGCCTGCCGCTGCCAATCATCGAGTGAGAGCGCCTCGTCGTAGAGCTGTGTGAGATAGGCGATCGTATCTTCGCGGGTGGGGAACGCACGCTCAATCGGCGTGATCGTATCCAAGCCGCGTATCTGTTCGGTGATGCTCACGAGCGCGTCAAGATGCGCGTCGAGTTCGGGCGGGATCACGTCCGGCGCGTCATCTTGCGCGATAACCGGGATGGCGATCAAAAGCAGCAGCACAATAGCGATAAAACGGGTCATTGCGACTCCTAGAATAACGTGTCTGGATCGAGTTCTTCCATGCTGCCTACAGATGTTCCGGGGCATACACTGAATCAAGTATACGGCGCGTTCCCACTATCGGATGCCCCAGAAGACCACCATGCCGATCATCAGCGCAATAAACATCACGATCGTGAGTCCTAGCCCCGGTTTGACAAAATCGGACGGGACATAGCCGCCGGGACCCATCATCAGCGCGTTGATCGGGTGCGCGGTTGGGATCAAGAATGCCGCCGAACATGCCGTCGCCGTCGCTACACCGACCGCGTGCGGATCAATCCCCATACTCAGCGCCGCTGTCACTGCGATTGGACCCATCATGATCGCCGTCACTTGTCCGCTTAACACCTGCGTGATCAACATCGTGAGCAGGAATAACCCGGCAATCAAGGCGAGCGGTCCGAAGGGCTGCGCGACCGACACCACCAGATTACCGAGTTTTTGCGCTAATCCGGTTTCGATCATCGCAATACTAATCGGAATCATCCCGGCGATTAAAAAGACCACGCGCCAGCTAACACCGCGATATGCCTCATCCATCGTCAAACAGCCTGTCAGCACCATTGCCAGCGCGCCGATTAGCATCGCATCTGATGTACGCAGCACCTCAAAGATGGAGAGGAGCAGCACCAGCGTGGTGATTACGAACGACATCACCGCGCGATTCGGCGCGGCGGGTTGTGCGGCGTGACTGCTCTGCAAGACGATGAAATCACGGTCACGCTGAAGCGCGCGAATATGCTTCGCCTGACCGACCATTAAGAGCGCATCGCCTTCTTGCAGGTTGAATTTGCCGACATCCGTACGGTAGCTGCGACCGCCGCGCCACAGCGCGACGGCCGTCATGCCGTATTTGTTGCGAAACCCGATCTCAAACAGCGATTTATCAATCACCGACGAGCGCGGCGCGACAACAACCTCTGTCAAATCGACGGAAACATCGTGGCGCGGGGTCGAAAGATCATTTTCACTGCGGGCGAGTGTCGTTCCCCACAACAGCAGAACGCGCACGCGGTCTTCACGCCCCAGTATCAACAGCGTATCGTTCGGCTCAATCAAATCACTGGGAGATGGTGCAAGAATGGCATGACCGCCGCGCCAGATTGCCAGCACACTTAAACCGAGGTCTTCCCCGATCTGAGTCGCCATCAACCGTTGATGCGCGATCTTTGAATTCGGCAGGACGCGCACTTCCCACATACGCTCTTGCAGTTGATACGTTTCCGCCAGCGTGCGCGCCAATCCGCGTGAACTCGGTGAAATCCCCATGCCTTCGCGGGCAGGGAGCAGGTTTCGCCCGATGATCAGCATGTACGCGATGCCGCCGACTGCGATCAAAATGCCTGTTGGCAAGAAATCGCGGAACGTCAGCGCGCCAAGCTGTTGATCCTGCAAAATGCCGCTCATGACAATGTTCGCCGTTGTAAAAATCGTCGCCGTGCCGCCGAGGAGTGTCCCATACGAAAGCGGGATCAGCAGTTTAGAAGCGCGAATATTGGAATCGCGTGCCATTTGTGCGGCGACGGGCAGCAGCAGCGCGCCAACCGCGACCGTATTCATAGCGACCGAAAGCAGCGCGCCTGCTCCCATGATGAGCAGAATAGATCGGGTTTCATCGCCGCCTGTCAAGCGATTAAAGCGTGCCGCGAGCCATGCGATCACGCCGGTTTCTTCCAGCGCGTGCGAAATGATGAATAAACCGATCAGCGTAAACACCACTGAACGGCTAAATCCTGAGAATGCTTGCTCTGCGGTCAGTACCCCCGTAAGGTGAAGCGACAGCAGAACCATGATGGCGACAACATCCGAACGGATGCGGTTGGATAGAATGAGGAGTATTGCCACACCAACAATGACAATGAGCAGTATCTCAGATGTGGATAAAATCACGTTGTTCAGTCTTCTTCCTACCTATTTAAGGATCACCCACTTGACCCATGACAAAAAGCAGGTATCTTCTTCAAATAACGCGAATTCTTCCCCGTCATCAAAAATCTTCATGGAAACCCCGCAGCTTTCCCGCGTATCTTATCCGTAGATGTGTTGATTCTCCAGGAGTACACCATGAAGGCGGAACGCGAAAACTCGTCACGAAACCCATTCATCCAGTTTATTACGGAGTCACTCGATTTGCACGAAATCGAGACGCTGGATGCAACGGCGATAGCCGAACACGTGCGGGGGATGTTCGAGGATTGGTTGATTGAAGGTGAAGAACTTTCTCCGGCTGATTACCTTGATGAAGTTCAGGAACAGATTCGTCGTGTATTGACAGGACTCCTCGTCCAATCCCCGATCGCTGATCTGCCGGAACTTGCGGGCGCAGATCGCGGTGCGCTGGAGTATCTGATCCGCCTTGCCATTACGCTTGCATTTGCTTTTCAAGCTGAACTCTCTGACCTTACACCCGAGGGTGAAAGCCACCCCGATGATGATTTTACAGACGCGCGGCGGCTGCGCCGCATGCTGATGGTTTCATTAACGTATGCACGCCGCGAGGCGATGCGCGATGACCTGATTGCGCGCCGAATTGTCCGCGATAGTGAACAACTCTTGGATGCAACGGAACGACTGCGCTAATGAGTCTTTTTATGCGCGGGAAGCATCCCAATCATCTTTTTCATCCTTGATGCTTACCCGCGCACGGCGTTAACCTGTGCGTTCTTCCTCGTCGATAGTCGCCATGAGTTTTGGATTCGCGACTTCCATTCCTTCACGCGCCAAGGCTTTTAGATGATCAAATAACGCCCGTTCACGTTCAGGAGCGTCGTATTCACCTGCACGAATGGCATTACACAACCGCTGATCCCGTTCCTGTAAGCGGACTTCAACCGCTTGCGGGTCTTCAGGATACGATGCTACCTCATAAAACAGCGCATTCAAGCGTGACCAAGCCGCGCGGGTATGGAGTGAATGCAGCGCGATCTCTCGTTCTGCGATTTTCAGCACATTGACCGCGACCAGTGTTTGAAAGTACAAGCGCGCATCGCCCTTGATTGCCGGGATAATGTGCGCTTCCAGATGCCCGCGTGCCGCGTCGATGAGTTCGCTCAAAGTGGGTTTATCGTACATGATTAGGCTTTCCCCATTCGTTCAATCATCGTGAGCGCTTCGTACTGCATTTCGATCGACCGCCGCCCCAAGCTGGCGAGTTCGACACTCGGATCACGTCCGCTCAAATGGCGTTCCGCTTGCGAAAGACAGATCGCCCCCCAACGGATATTGCCGAGCAGTTCCCACCAATCGACGGCGGCGCGGTCGATGCTGCGCCCGCTTGCCGATTCATAAGCGCGCAAAAACGGCTCACGTTCACCGATGCCGCCCAAACGCATCCGACCATTTCCGAAACGCCAATCGCGCATACAAAGATAACCGAGTTCTTCGGCAGGATCACCCACATGACAGAATTCCCAATCGGCGACGGCGGCTAATCCAGCGGCATTGACCATCACGTTACCGATGCGGAAATCGCCATGAATAAACGTGATCGCGCTCGGCGGCGGCGCATGACGTTCTGCCCATCGCAGAAGAAATTCGAAGATCGGGCTTTCGACGCGGAGCGCCTGAAGTGCCTCGCGTGTTTCGGTGATCGCCTGCTGTGCGGGAGTCAACCCGGCGCGGGAGCGGGGCAGAAAATCAAACGGTGCGGGATCGATGCGATGAATGCGCGCCAGTTGATCCGCCAGTTGATCGGGCAGCACGCGCCGCGCTTCGGCGAGTTCGGGCGCGTTCACGACTTTTCGACCGATGGCGATCCCGTCGATCCAATCCATCAAGAAGAATGCGCCCCCCAAGACCGCCGGATCGGTGCAGAGATAACGCGGCTGCGCGACTTTGACGCCTAACGCATGCGCCGCCGACATAACCGCGAATTCCTGCTCACGGGTGAGCGCTCTTTCAACCATTTGTGTCGGCAGATCGCGGCGCAAGACGAAGGTGTGCGGCACGCCATCAAATGACGCATCGATGCGCCACATATCGCGGGATGCACCTCCGGCAAGTGGCGCGGCAAACGTGATCAAAACGGTTTGCCCGCTTTGCGTCTGCAAAAACTCGGTGAGATGCGTTTGAAGTGCATCCGAAGGAGAAGTCATGGTCATTTTTAAGATTTCTACTATGCAGCCGTGTGCTGCTAATTCTGCCGCAGTGTGCATCGGAGTTCAAACGCGG
>CALBRY010000353.1 GCA_937927665.1 uncultured Chloroflexota bacterium | reverse complement strand
TCAGTGAATCACGGAAGTTGAAACAGGGTTGACAAGCGACTTGGCTTGGCTAAGTTTTTGGTTACCACACCAAACATCACCAAACCAAGTCGAGATGATGATACCGAAATACAAGCTGAACGCCGAAGATGTCCGTGCGATAATGGTCAAAACGATGGAACGTCACCTAAGCGTGAGAACGGAAGGGTATCGCTGCACGACGACCCAAACGTTCGACCTGCTGCTGAAAGCGGTGGCGGAAGGCAGCAGCTTGGAGGCAGTATGTGCGGATAGCGGCGGGGCAGTGGATAGCAACACCCTGCGCGAGCAGGTGAACAGGGCGCTGCCCATCAGTCAACTGCGCAGCCAAGAAAGCGAAATGAACGCGGCGCTTCAAGCAGCTATTCCCAACGACCTGCCCTACGGAGGGTTGGAAGTCGCCATCGATACCCACGATGAACCATTCTATGGCAAAACACCGGTCCTGCGCGCGTACACGTGTAAAACGCGCGCGAAAAATGGGACGACCCGCTTTTTCCGCATTGCCAGCGCCTATGTCATCTGGCGTGAGGTACGACTAACACTGGCCTTGACCTATGTCCTTCCCGATGACCCACTTCCCACAGTCGTAGGTGTTTCGCATTCGTCATTCAGAATTGGCAACCAGTAATCGATGTCGGGGTGCTTTTCCACGTCGCACCGCGATCGCATTGTCAACAACAGCGCAGACAGGGACTGCTGCCGTTCTCCTTCTTCCGCCAACCAGCCGATCTTCTTGACCAGATCATCGATGCAGCGAACGGCGAACACATCCGCGATGCCTTCAAAACTGATCTGATCGAGTGGGCGTAGATCGCGCAAGAAGTACGTTTCAATGAAAAGCGCTTCACGCTCATCTTTGTCGCGCACATACGGCAGTGAGCAGCATCCAGTGCATTCGCTCAGCTTAATATCTTGGATTATAGCGGTGATGTTTTCTGGTCAACCGTGGATTTTTGATTCAGCATGAGTTGGGCGAAAGGTGAACGAAATGACAGGCTTACAACGGCTGCGAGTCTCGATCATCGGTACTGTGCCGCGTGTGGTTCACATGTATGCGCCGATTCTAAGCGGGCTGGCGGAAGAAAATGAAGCGAATGAAATCCGTGACTCCTTGAATAGGGCTGGCTATACTGGGGTAGGTTCTCCCCGCAGCAAAAGGATGCTCCTATGTCTGATCAAGCGATCCGCCAACAGTTGATCAACCTACTCACCGTCCGCCAGGCGCACTTGAACCTCGACGATGCCGTGAAGGGTTTTCCGCTCGAACACATCAACACCCGACCGCCAAAGGTCGAGTACACGTTCTGGCATCTGCTGGAACACCTGCGGATCGCGCAGTGGGACATATTGGATTACTGCCGGAACCCGAACTACAAGGAAATCCGCTGGCCCGATGATTACTGGCCAGCACGCGACGCTGTGACAGATGCTTCCGGATGGCAGCATACCATCGATCAGTTCCAGTCTGACCTCGCGGCGCTGGTCGCCATCGTGCAGGATCCGCAGACCGATCTCTACAGCCCGATCCCGCACGGTTATGATGGGCATACTCTCCTGCGGGAAATTCTGCTGGTAGCCGATCACAACGCTTATCACATCGGCGAGTTTGCCATTCTGCGACAGGTCATGGGGAATTGGTAGCCATGTCCACCGAGCAGCAGATTATGGTGGTGACTGGTGCCCCGCCGGAATCCGTCGCCCGCATCTTGGATGCCATCTCGGCGGCGGGCGGTGGCATCGTCGGGAACTACACCCACTGTGCCTTCACGAACTCCGGCAGCGGATACTTCAAGCCGGGACAGGAGTCTGATCCCCATGTCGGCGCAGTGGGTGAGATCAACACCGTGCCCGAAATCCGCATCGAGACGTTTTGCACACGGACGGCAGCCCGCGCCGTGGTCGCCGCCATCCGCGAGGCGCATCCCTACGAGGAACCGGTCATCTATCTGATTCCGCTGCTGAGTCTTGACGATCTGTAGCGACTGGTGAGTCAGCCCTGATCCAGCGCCAGTCCGAGCGATGGCTGCAAGTCGTCGAGTATTTGGCGGCTCACACTTGGATAACCCGGTTAACCGCTCATAAGCGCTGAACTCAGCATAAACATGGCGTTATGTTGATCTCAACTGCCTCATAGTGGGATGAGGGGAATTTGCCGCACACCACGTGCTCGCCCCGCCGATGTTGGTAGTCTACGGATGCTCACCCTGAAGCCGCCAGTTCCTAACCCTGTCTGTCATGCCTAATCGGACTTCCAAACACGCTCATTGTGCCGAAGCCAAGCAGCTGCATCACGTGATGTGCCATTTGAATCGGGGTGAGATGAAATCCATACTTTGCCCACCAAGCAACTGCATTCAGAATTGCGCCTGAATCGAAATAAGCAACCAGTCCGACTGGTACATTGGCACTTCCTCTTGCAGTTTCCAGCACGGTCAACCGCTGTAACGAAGCTTCGATTAGATAAGTCTGCATCCGTTCACGAAATGGGTTCAGCCCGCTTCCCTTGAGCATTGCAGCATAAAAGCGCTTGTTGTCCAACACATGCTGGAATAACCGCACGAAGTACGCCGGGGGATGATCTGGGTCATACGCCTGAATGATCTCGGTTGGCGGCGCAGAACCCGCTCGCAGTTCCTCGTACATCTCCAGCATCCCGCTGTTGAGCAGGTCGTACTTATCCGCATAGTGATTGTAAAATGTGGTGCGGTGTACCATCGCCCGGTCGCAAATATCGTTGACTGAGAGCGAGTCAAAATCGCGCTCCGCAATCAGCGCCATAAGCGCCTCCCAGAGCAGTTTGCGCGTTCGGCGCACCCGCAGATCCCCCTGATTGTTGGGTTTACTCATCGACAGAGCCTCCTTTGTTATCTATTTACTCTACAGAGTGCCAACGATTGTTTCTTGATCGCCTTCCGTGATCTGCATAACAATATCGACAACAGTCAAGATAGTCTACATCTTGTAGAGTTACGTGGGGCGTAAATGGCTGCTGACAAAACAAATATCGGGCTGCTGCATCTTCACTTGTCGAAAAATCCGTTGATCGACTCGCATTACATTCGCACGATGGGCTACCAGCAGTACGGCGCAGCCTCGATTGGTGAGTGCTTATATGCAATCGACCAGATAGCGCGGGGTGGCGAAACGATTGAAGCTTGGGTACAGGCGTGGTCAGATTTGGGTGCGCATGTGGCAGCCCGCGCAGCCTCCGAACTGCAAAACGGGCATCCAGCATCGGCGCGCTTTAGTTATTTGTGTGCATACAATTACTATCGCGCGGCTGAATTCTACTTTCTGCCACCCGGAACAGACGAACACAAGGCATTATATGAGCGCGGCTTGGGCTGCTTCAAAGCGGCGGGTTCATTGTTCGATCCACCGTTTGAAGAGGTAGAAATTCCTTATGAAGATGGTGTCACCCTACCGGGTTTCTTCTTCCGCGCTGTTTCCGACAGCACGCCTCGCCCAACGATCATCATTGTAGGTGGCGGAGACGCCTACGGCGAAGAAGCGTATCTGATGGCGGGTGTGCCGCTGGCACTGGAACGCGGAATAAACGTGCTTGTCTTTCACGGCCCGGGACAGCGCGGGCTGCTGCTGCATCACCCGGAATTGACATTCCGCCCTGATTATGAAGTGCCGGTGCGCGCCGTAATCGATCACATCCTACTGCGTTCGGATGTTGATGCCCAGCGGTTGGGGTTGCTTGGCTACAGTCTTGGCGGTTACCTCGGCGCGCGGGCGGTGGCGCATGAACCGCGCATCAAAGCTGCGGCAATCAACGCGATCATGCCAAGTTTCTACGATTACATGATGGGCGGCATTCGCGGGCAGCTACCAGATAGCGTTGGGCGGTTCATTGTCAACGTGCTCGAAAAAGGGCGACCGGAATTCACCAATTGGATTGGGCGGCGTATGATGGGTAAGACACCGATCCACCGTGCCACAGCCGAACTGTATATGTTTTGGGCGAACGGTGTCTCCGGTTACGCCGACTATCTCAAGGTCATCAAGTCCTACAACATTTATGGATTGGAATCCAGGATTACGTGTCCGGTACTGGTGGTACAGGGCGAAGGCGAAGGTGCAGTTCCGCGCCACATGGCGGCGGCGTACTTTGATAAGCTCCAGTTCGCCAAGCGTTATCACCTGCTCACGGCGCAGAACGGCGCGGATAATCACTGCGGTTTGGGCAATCTGCATTACACACATCAAACGATCTACGATTGGTTCGCAGATACGTTTGCAGCCCTCTCGCCCCAGCATCAGTCTCGTGAAAAAAGTGAGAGCATATGACACCCATCGAAACCGTGTCGTTGACTGCTGGCATCGTCTGCGTTGGTTTATTCAGCGGTCTGATGATGTCACTCGTTGTTCTGCTTCAGCCCAAGTGGAGACAGCAATCAGCGGCTGAGTACATCACGGACATTCAACCGTTTCTCAGGGTTGGAAAAGGCAATCGGGTTGTCACGCTGATACTATTTGTTGGTCTGCTAGCGCCGATCCCGACGTTACTGGGGTCAGACCTACGTACGAGGATTCTGATCCTCGTTGGCTTAATCGTTTTTGGGTGTGGCGCGCTGGGGATCACGGTTCTATTCAACTTGCCTACTTACGCTGCCCTGATGCGCTTGAACGCACAATCGCCAACACCCGACTGGGAAGCCATGCGACAGCGGTTCTACTATCTCAATGTGCTCCGCTTTCTCGGCTCCACGACCGCATTTGCACTGTATCTTTCTGCGCTGAGTGGTCTATGAAGCAGTGTACAGGCAGAATCAGACTGACTCGATCTGTTTTCGTATGTGCGGCGATTACGTGTGACGCATCCTGAAATAAACATCGCAATGTCTGACAAATCCCGCGATGCTTGATCTGTTATGCAGAGCTTCACCCCAAGTAATGGAGGGAGCAGGAAATGGCAGTGGTAAAACGGCAGTTTGATATGAGCTTCAAGCAAGAGGCACTGCGCGTATTCCTCTCTGCATGTAGGACGGATATTATATTGGAATGAGGGGCTACAGATGATCGTAGACGTAGAAAATGAAGTCCTGCGGTCCAGTCTTGACGCCTAGATCATGCAGCAGCCTGAGCAGTTGGGCGCGATGATCCGTCCCGTGATTGACGACGTGCAGCAACACCTGCCAAGTGATCAGGTCTTTGTCTTCTTCAAAGACGATCGGTCTTATGAACAACATCTCGTCACGTAGGGCAGCCAGATAATCCCGCATCGTTTGCTCAACTTGATCCCAGTGCTGGCGAATTTCTGCGCGGTCATCCATACCTTCAGGTAACGGGTGCGCGGGTTCTGTCATCCCCCTGAGTTCGCTGAACCAGACATCTTCTACTTCCATAAGATGGACGAGGTGATTACGCACCGATCCTATCGAATAGGCGACGAACTGCGTGAACTGCTCTGGTGTGAGGGGCATGACGTAGGTGTCCCACAGCCTGCGATTCTCGGCGAAGTGATAGTCGTACAACTGGCGAAAAGCATTCGCATTCAAAGCTTAACCCCTTCCTCTCCACACGACCAATGAACGATTGTAGTACGTATGTTCTGGAATAGTCAAACGCGCAGGCTATTTAGCGCTTGTCAGAAAGGAAGCACTATGTCCGACACGAAAAGTAAACCGTGCACATCCAAGCCGACCATACTCACGCTAACTTTACCCGACGCAGAGAGCGAGAGCCAGACCGGCACCCTGCTCATCCAGCGCGGCGAACTCGCCCGCGTGCATCAGTTCACCTACGAGCGCGTCGCTGATCTGACCGAAGTCA
>CALBRY010000352.1 GCA_937927665.1 uncultured Chloroflexota bacterium | reverse complement strand
TAAAATTCTGGTAGATGTTGTTGATCTCCCGCTCGTTCTGATCATCGTCCGCTTTTTTATTGGTGCGTCTGTCGGCGGCGTTCTGGGGGCGTTTCTCGTCGCTCCGATTATGGGAACAGTCCGAATCTTCCTGCTGTATATTATTGCCAAGATTGGACTGCGCGATCCGTATCCCGGCGAGATTGCTCCGTTTAAGCTAGGAGAGTCGCTTTTTAAGCGAAGAACGCGCGTATTGGAGCCGTCGATCGAAGTTGATGATCCGGATGACGATGCCGAGCAGTCATCCGCGCCCGCTCCGTTGATCGAGCGCGGATAGTGCGAAATTACAACGCCATGATCCGCGCCAGACGCGGAAGCAGTTCTTGATCTTCAAGCGGATCATAATCGGGCTGGAGCCGCCGCCGGATAAAATGTGCGGCGGCATCCGGCTTGATCGTATTCAACCCGCGATCTGTTTCCCACTGCGCCTCCCGCAATAACAACGCTGCTTGACCTACATCCGCAAGCAGATCGGTGAGGCGGCGAACATGCGCCTGCTGCACGGTGGTTTCACTTGCTGCGAGACGGGCGATTAATGCCGCTGTACGCTCTGCTGCTCCCCGAACGATCGCCACTAAGGGAAGGAGCGCATCGGCGCGGATCACGCTTAGTTCCTGCTGAATCCACTGCAAATACGGCTCGTGTACGCGATACTTGCCTATATCGCGCCAGATTTGCAGCGCAAGGACGTTGTGCGTGCCCTCCCAACTTTCGAGGACGATCACATCGCGGTAGAGGCGCGGAAGAATGCTGAATGTTTCGATCGCGCCGTTGCCACCAAAGACCTCAATTGCACGGTGTACAGCTTCGTTCGCGCGTACGCTTGTGATGTATTTGTTCGCGTTGACCAATAGGCGATAGATCGCTTTTTCGGCATCGGATGCGGTGCCCGTTTCAATCCGGTCAAGCAGGTGGGCGAGATAGAATCCGCTCGCTACTCCGGCGTATGCTTCCGCCATAATATCCGCAACGGCTTCTTGTACCATCGGGTAGGCGGCGATTGGCTGCCCGAAGGCTTCGCGCGCACATGCATAAGATGCGGCTTCCAGATATGCCCGGCGGGTGATCCCGGCACAGCTTACGGCATTCATCAGCCGCGATGTGTTCAAGACCAACTCCACCACAATCTTGAACCCCTGATCGAGCCGCCCAATTGGATAAGCGACTGCATCAACAAAATCTACTTCAGCACTTGCCAGCGTGCGCGTGCCGAGCTTGTCTTTCATCCGGCGCAGATAAAACCCGTTCGTTGTGCCATCTTGCAGCACGCGCGGGATCACAAACGCGCCTAATCCGGCTGTCCCCGACAGACTTTCCCCTTGATCATTAACCGGACGCGCCGTGACCAAGAATTGATCGGCGTTGATGTTTGAGCAGAACCATTTTTCGCCGCTGATGCGCCATGTCGATCCGTCGCCCGCCGATACTGCGCGGACACTGTTTGCGCCGACATCACCGCCGCCTTGAACCTCGGTGAGGAACTGCGCGCCGTGCTGCATTTGCGCGAAATTGGGGTCGATCAGCGGCGGCAGGAATTGATCGCGGACTTCAGGCGCGGCGGCGGTTTGCAGCGCGCGGATCAATCCGCTGGTGCAGGCGATTGAGCAGCAGTGACCCGCCTCGCCATCATGCGAAAGCAGGTAAAACAGCGCCATCTGGGTGACGGTGTTTCCCGGTTCGCTTTGCAGACTGAGCATCCCGGACTGCCAGATGAGCGCCCCGGTGATGTCGTGGTTCGGGTGAAATTCGATTTCTTCAACCCGCTCACCAATACCCGTGTAGCGGTTCAAACGCGGGTGATTGCCGATTTCGTCTTCGATTTTCGCTGATCGATCGATGGTGGTCGCGCACGCTTCGCCGAATGCGTCGAGTCGTTCGGCGGCTTCGGCGTAGCGATCGCCTAAATACATCTGAAGAACGTGCTGTAAATTGACATCCGCCCGGAAGAAATTGGTTGGCTTGTTGTTCTCCCACGCGTGAAGTGCGCTCCGTGCCCGTAAATGATTATTCTGTGTCATTCAAGAATCCTTTTTGTGTTGTGATGCAGGTGCAAAAACTCAGCCTTCCCCGAATTCGAAGCTGACAGGGGATTTGGCGTCAGCCTCGAATTCGGAGCCTGCGAACATCAATAACCGGAGGAGGTTACGCCATATTCACCGGAACTGTAGACGAATACAGGTGTGGAGATATTCCCGTCAGCGTCCGGCGTATCCTCGCCTGTCCATTGGAAAATCCAGCGCGCATCGCTGATCGTCAGGTTGACGCATCCATGACTTTGGCGATACCCGAACAAATCATGCCAGTACGAGCCGTGCAGACTGATTCCGCCATCGAAGTACATCACCCACGGCACGGTCTGGAGGGCATATGCGCCGGGTGCGCCTGTCGCGCCGCTCATCGGATCGGAGGGCATACGCGCCCAAATATTGAATAAACCCTCGTTCGTCTCGGTGCCATCCATGCCCGACGAAACGAGCGTTGCAAATACCGGGGTGTCATCTTCGTAGGCGACAAGCGTTTGCTCATACAGATCGACGGCGATCCATTTGCCGCTCACGCCTTCGGGACGGGTGACCGGAGTCACTTTGGCGACGAATCGCTGTTCAACCCATTGATTTGGTCCAATCATGTACCAGCGCCAGCCTTCTTCATCGTACGCTGTCGCATAGATGTTCACCCGTTCATACCGATCGATCCATCGTCCGGTGGATGAATCCCATTCACCGCCGGGGTAACGCGAGACGTAAATACGGCTTAGATCCAACACCCACGCGAACGGTGTTACGGTGTTTTCGGTGAACGTGACACCGCGAAAATAGGAGGGGTTGGCGGCAGTTGCGCGGCTTTCTTCGATCCAGCGCCCATCGGCGATTTGAATCCATCCCTCTGTGCCGAGGTTGATTGCATTCACGAAATTGAATCCCGCCGGAATTTCTCCGCTGATATTTCCACCCGGCGCATCAAAGGTCGGGGTCGCATCCGGTCCGACGCGGAAAAACGAGTAGGTGCTTAAGGTGTAACTGTCGAGCGGGACGTCTTCGACGACCGGACGCGGAAAGCGGGCGATCATGTCCGCACATTCCGCGCTCAATTCGCTCCCGTCGGTGAATTCCGCGCAAACGCTCGGATCAAAGCCGCTGGGAGAGGGACGGGGCGGGAGGGTTGCCGGAACAGTGGGGGTGACGTTCAAACGCGGCGTGTTGGTGGGAAAGGGTGAATCTTGAGCGATAACAGGTGATCTGAATCCGCTGACCAGCGCCGCGAATAGAATCATTGTCATCAGTGCGAGAAGCATCCCGCGACCGAAAAAGCGAGTCATCCAAACTCCTAGAAACTGACCGAATTGATTGTGAACTCACATTTTAGCGCAATTGCGGAGGTGTGCGGCATGGTGGCTAGGGAAAACCAAAAAAAGCATAACGCAAAGGCGCAGAGACGCGAAGGCACAAAGGCACGAAGGTGACTCTGTATATTGAGTCACCTTTGCGCGCTCCTCCGGCATTTTGGCGCGCAGACGCGCCACGCCTCCAGATTCGCCGCGTGTTACTGCCATGTGGACGGGATGCCCGCCGGATGGAAAACGCGGTTATTGGCGCCAACCAGATTTTGCCAATCCGGTAGGAGCGGAAATACCAGCTCTGCTACGCGGTAGGCTTCTTCGAGATGGGGATAACCGGACAGGATGAAGGTATCCGCGCCGAGTTCGACATACTCCATCAAGCGCGCGGCGACGATCTCCGGGCTGCCGACGAGGGCTGTGCCGACCCCTTTGTTGACCAACCCGATTCCCGCCCAAAGATTCGGGCTGACTTCGAGTGAGCCGCGATTTCCGCCGTGCAGCGATGCCATACGGGTTTGCCCGACAGAATCGAAACGCGCGAGATGTTCTTGATTTTTGGCGATCACATCGTCTGACGCATACTTGAGCAGATCGTCCGCCGCTTTCCATGCTTCTTCTTCGGTTTCGCGCACGATCACATGGAGGCGCACACCGAAACGCATATGTCGTCCGTGTTTGGCAGCGGCGGCGCGCACGCGGTCGAATTTCTCTTTCGTGTCTTTGGGCGGTTCGCCAAGTGTCAGGTAAACATCGACGTGTTTTGCGGCTACTTCGATCGCCGCCGGAGATGATCCGCCAAAGAACAACGGCGGATAGGGAAGCTGTGCAGGTGGGAAGGCGATACGTCCGCCTTTGATCTGGATATGCTTACCCTCAAAATTGACTTCGTTCCCGGTGAATAACCCGCGCCATACTTCTAAGAATTCGTCGGTCACTTCGTAGCGCTCGTCATGGCTTAGGAACATGCCATCGCCCGCCAATTCCACCGGATCGCCGCCTGTAATGATGTTGATCAGCAGGCGACCATCTGAAAAGCGGTCGAATGATGCCGCCATGCGTGCCGCTAATGTTGGCGAAAGACTGCCGGGGCGGACGGCGATCAAGAATTTCATGCGCTTGGTGAGCGGGATCATCGAGCTTGCCATCACCCATGAGTCTTCACAGCCGAATCCGGTGGGGTGCAGCGCGCCGGAAAATCCCAGTGCATCGATCGTCTTGGCGACCGCCGCGAGATAATCATGGCTCGTATTGCGGCGCGTGTTTTGTGTTCCCAGATAGCGCGTATCACCCATTCCGGGGACAAACCAAAGAATGTCTTGCAGCATGGCGTAATTCACCTTTTGAACAGTCTTAAACAGGATTTACTTGATTACTGACAGCGCTTGACCCAGCGCATGGAACAGATCGCGCGTTTTTTCCTGTAACTCATCTGATAAGCTGAATCCATCAGGATGCTTGACAAACTCGCTATCGAGCAGAAACGCGCCGGGAAGGATCACCGATGCGCCTAACGCCGCCAGCACAGGCTTGAGCGCGTAATCCAGCACGAGCGCATGATTTGCCCAACCGCCACCGACAACCGGCAGAACGACTTTACCCGCTAATGCGTTCTGCGGCAGCACATCCAGAAAGACCTTTAGCACACCCGTGTATGAGGCTTTGTAAACGGGTGTGGCAATGATCACGCCGCGCGCCGCGTTGACGGCTCTAACTGCGCGCTGAATTGAGTCCGAATCGGTGCGTCCTTGTAGAAGTGCTGCCGCATCGAGTTCGCGCACACGGATATTGGTCACGGAATGACCGTTTGCCTCAAGCTGACTTTGGAGATGATCGATCAGCGTGTTGGTGCGCGAAACTGCCGACGGGCTGCCCCCGATCGTCACGATGGATGCCGATGGATCGGTCATGCGTTCAATCCTCTCCTGAAAGTATTGAGCGCGGCATCATCAGCAAGTGTTAGACACGCTGACCGAGCTTGCGCTCACGTCCTTCGCTTAGGGCGATAATATTCTCACGGTGACGGTAGAATACGATGACGGGTACGAGCAAATACAATAGAAAGATCGGCGCGAATGATCCTTGTGCGACCATGATCACCACCGCCAGCGCAACCAATCCGGTTGTCACCAAGACCGCCAGCGAGACATAGCGCGTAATTACGACAATCAGCACCCAGACTGCCATTACGCCCGCGATCATCAGCGGCGGAATAAAGGTCAACCATGTGCCGATCGCTGTCGCCGCGCCTTTACCGCCGCGCAGTCTGCCGGTGATCAGGCGCACGAAGATTGACCAATTATGCCCGATAATCGCACCGACCGCGCCGATCACAGTCGCAAGCGCGAAATCCTCAGCAGGGGCGAGAGCGCGAATGAGTAAAATCGCGCCGATGCCCTTCATGCTATCAAGAAACCATGTGAGTCCGCCCCAAAAGTACCCCAGTTTGCGCGCGATGTTATTCGCGCCCATATTGCCGCTGCCTTCGTTGAAGATGTTGAAGCCGTGTGTTTTTCCGATCAAATAGCCGATCGGAATCGAACCTAACCCGTAGGCAATTGCAAAGAACAGCAAAACGGTAAAGATATTCATTCCTGACCCCTGCTACGATGTGCTTTTCTTTAGTACATAAACACATCGCATTCCCCAATGATGCGCGGTGATCACGGTGAAAAGTGTAAAAGTGGCAGGAATTGGCGGGGCAGTGCCAGCCGCAAGAATTGAATCTGATTGATGTTCACGTTGAACGAGATATCTTCGACAAACGGATCGATATCCGCTGGCGGCTGCGGGTCGAATGTACCTTGTTCGATCCGCTCCAGCGGAATTTGCAGCGATCCCATTTCGGGCGCAAGTGAAATGGCGGTGTTCATGGCTTGAACTGCTTCGCTGGTTCTGCCGAGCGCGGCATAGAGCGCGCTTAAGTTTCCCCATCCCGCTACGTATTCCGGCGCGAGTTGGGTATAGCGCTCGTATGCCTCGGCGGCGCGTGCATAATCGCCTGCGAGTGCGTACAGATAACCCTGCTGCTGATGGTAGACGGGCATGAGCGGATCGAGCGCGATAACGTTGTTTAGCTTATCGGCGCGTTCACCTGCGCTGCTGACCGTAACACCGCGCAGCGCATCAATATACATGCTGTAGGTGATCGTCCCAAGCCAACCTGTCAGAATCAGGGTGACGACAAGCGCCGATGCTGCTAATCGGGTGGTGGGGCGGCGAAGTGGAGAAGGTTGATTGGGAATCGCGCAGACGCTCAGGATAATCACCATCATTAGGAATATCGCTGGCATCATCGCGGGTAAGTCCAGCAGGTGATGTGCGCCAAAGCCGACGAGCGCGGCGATGCCGGGACGCAAAATGCGCTTATCAGATGCCGGAAAACGGTTGAGGTTCGGCAAGACGGCGCGCGTGATGACGATTAGCGTAAACGCCAGCGCCGCAAGCCCGACGATTCCGTTTTCGGCAGCGGTGTGCAGGATGAGGTTATGCGCGTGACTGTGCGGTTCGGTCGGCGGGGTGGAGTTTAGTCGTACTAGTCCGCCGCCGAAGGTGAATACTCCATGCCCTGCGATTGGCTGTTCGGCGAACAACGTGATCGCCGAGTCATAGATGAATGATCGGAGATCAAGCGTGCGCCCCGGTATGGTCAGCGAGTAGATAAGGAAAACCGCTACTCCAGCCACAACGAAAACCCCGGCAGCGACGGCGAAAGCCAAAAGTCGCTTTTGAGCAGTGGTCAGGCGTTCGCGGAATGCCTGTCGTCCTTCGCGGGTGTGCAGCTTGTGCTCATATGCGTAAACCGCGACACGCGCCGCGACTGCCGCGCCGAACGCAAGAAATGCGGATCGCGATTGCGTTAAGAGAAACAGCGTGATCGCAAGAACCGCCATAACAGTCATCACCGCGCGGGCAACCTGCCGATGTGTTCCCATACGTTCGAGGATAAACGGCAGGGTGAGAATCAAGAAGGCGGCAAGAGAGTTGGGGTTTCCGATAACACTGCCGGGGCGCACTAATCCCGTGTTGATATTGGCGTAGACCTGACCCCATCCGAACAGAATCACAAACGCGGCGGTAACGATCAGCCCGTCGATCAACGTCTCGCGCTTGATTGCTCTGTTCATCAAGGCATCCGCCAGCGCGTACCAGACGGCGATATACAGCCCCATATACCACAAACCCAACATGATCCGCCGCGCTTGATCGAGATTGAGCAAGCTGGAAAGCGCAAATGCAAGCGCCCAGAGCAGAAGCGCGCCATCGAGTGGGGTGCGATGCCAGCGCCAACTGTTTCGCGTGCGGATGAACAACCAGAATGCCGCGCCGAAGCTGATGATGATCGTGCTGATCAGCTTGATCTCAGGATTCAGCATCCCGTTGAACGTGCTGCCAATCAGCAGCACATACGTGATCAACAGGATCAAAAGGGGTTGAGTAAAATGGCGGAGCATTACGGATTCCCTTCAAGCGCGGACAAGCGTTCGCGCGCTTCAGTGTTGGATGGATAGCGTTCAAGCAATAGGCGCAGCACTTGCGCGGCGGTGTCCTGCTCGCCAGCGGCGGTGAAGTCGTCCGCCAGTTCGAACCATAACGCGATATCGCTCGGGAGGAGCGGCTCGGCTGACCATTCGCTGATCATGCTAAATTCGGCGCGGCGTCCCTGAAATAACACCCCTTCGAAATTTTGGGCGATATAGCGTGTTCCCACAATTTGGATGCGGAGCGCTCGCAGTTCTTCCGGTGTTTCCGCGAGTGTTAAGCGTGCGCTCATCACGGAGTCATAGGTCACGCCGAGACGTTCGGCGCTCGCAAGCGCTCGCTCACGCTCGACGCGATTATCTCTACGGGCAAGGGCGCGCCAAACATAGAAATCCCCACGCGCGGGAGCGCGCCGGATCGCCTGAGAGAATGCAGCGTCCGCGTCTACCGGATTATTTTCGACTGTCAGCGCGTGATGCCCAACGATCCACCATTCTTCTGCTGTTTCCGGCTGAACAGGAATCATCTCGGCGGCACGGTCAGGGAAAATCGCCGCATAGGTGCGGTAACGACTCTCAAGCGGTTGTGACTCCGCGTATTGAATTACTGCTGCTTCACGCAGTGCGGTTTCTATCCAAAAATCTCTGTTTTTCGGCGGACTCATCAGCGAACGCGCGTACGCATCCGTGATTTGATCGGGTGGGGCGGCGGCGTATTGTTCGCTTAGATATGCCCAACCAAACCATGCACCATTCCAATTGCTGATATTCGCAGCGTGTTCCAGTGCTGTCCGCGCGTTTTCGACGTCATTGACTGATAGATACAGCGGTACAAGGTTGATCCATCCGACATCCCATGTCGGCTCAAGTGCGAGGGCTTGCTCATAAGCGTGAATCGCGTCCTCGATGGGTGTATCGGTATTGGAGGCGATCAAATAAAGGCGCTGGAGTTCATAAAGGCGCAGGTGCGGATCGAGATTCAATGCGTCCTCGACCGACTCGATCGATCGTGTGCGGACGCTTTGATCAAATGTTGACTGTGCGCGATCGGACATTAGAAGCCCGATGCCGAACACGGTCATCAACACGGCGAAAACACCCGCCATGATCTGACTGCCCTTGATCGGCGGATCGGCGGCGGTGCGTGCTGGCGTGCTGATATATGCTGCCAAAACCAACGGAAGGAGTACGGTATTTGTCTGGGTGAAGGTATCGAAAAGACTTTGAACCGCGAAGCCGATCAATGCGGCTCCGACTGCCTCCAAGCGAAGTTTTCGCCCATCTGACGCGGCGCTGCGCCATTCACGCCACCACACACGTATCCCGATGAGTCCCAAGGCGAGCATGATGAGCAGTCCGGGTAATCCGGTTTCGGCGGCAGTATTCAAGTATAGGTTGTGAGCTGTACCCAACCGATCATCTACATAGGTTGGATCGCGGTAGGTGCGGTGTGCGCGCCCAAACATGCCAACACCAACGCCTGTGATCGGATCGTCCTGTGCGGCTTCAAAAGCAGTTTCCCATAGGTCAACGCGGAGCGCATCACCGCCCACGCGCGAGGCATCGCGGCTGATCAGGAAGATCACCCCACCCAGCAGACCGACGGTTAACAGCGCGCCAAAGCCTACTGGAATCAGGCGATTAAGGGAGGGGCGGCTCCATAAACGCAGCGCGACCAAAATACCTACACTCACGCCAAGCGCGATGAAACTCCCCCGCGAAGTTGTCAGAATGAGCAGGATCGTGAGCGCTGCCGCTAAACCCCAAAGCGGAGGGCGATAATCGCGGCGGCGGACTGTCAGCGCCCATGCCGCCGCAATGACGATCATGGGCGCGGCAAATGCGCCTAACCATGTCGTCACCCCAAACGGCTGATCCGGTTTTGGAAGGAGGGGGGGCAGAGGGAGATCACTCCCCAACAGCGGCAGCCAACCGCTCAACCATGTGATCATCTGTGCCGCTGACGCGATCACGACGACTGTGCCGATCAGAAACGTCGTCTCCATGACCAGTCTGCCGCGTCCTGCTTGAAACAGCGACGTGATGTAGAAGAAGATCAACACATGGGTGATCGGAAACCACGCGCTTTCGAATGCGATGCGCGGATCGAGCGCGAATGCAGCGGAGATCAACCACCAGCCGCTCAACAGGTACAAGAGCAGGTTATAGGGGGTTCGCGGAAGTCCAAGCCCGCGGCGGGCACGCACGATCAACCAGATCACCAGCAGGGCGGTCATGATCAGATGGTGGGCGACACGCACAAGGAACAACTGCGAATAGAATGCGCTGCCCCCCAGAAAGATCAGGTAAAATGCCAGCATGAGTGTCGGCAAACGACGCATGTTCTGCCTTTACAATGTCCAGCAAGATAAGCTCACAAGAGTATCCTATATTCCGCTGAAGTGAGTAATCACGTGATGCCCGGTACGTCCGCGAATCAATTTTGAGCGTTCTGGATCAGGATGACGTGATTTGAAGCACATGGTCGTAGACTTGCTCGATCTGCGTCACAACTGCTGACTCGCTATAGCGCGCAACACAGGCTTCACGGATTTTTTGGGCGTCGTAGTTCGAATAGTGGTCGCGCATCTGGCGTAATGCGTTAGAAAACGCTTGCAGATCATCGACCGGTACAAGCAGTCCCACATCCGGCGTCACGATATCGTTGGGTCCGCCGGATGCGGTGGATACGATCGGTTTTCCACAAGCGAGTGCTTCAATTAAGCTCATCCCAAATGTTTCATGCTGACTGCCAGAGATAATGACATGGGATTGCTGCATTTCGGCGCGCACATGCTCTCGATTCAACCTGCCGAGCAAGTCGATCTGATTGTCTAACCCGAGCGATGAGACTTGAGCTTTGATCTGAGGGGTTTCTGAGCCTTCCCCCGCTAGTTTTAGCCTCACATTTGATTCGCTTTTGAAAGCCTGATGGAACGCATCGATCAGCATGTCAAATCGTTTGCGGGGTTCGGATGAACCAATCGCAAAGAAAGTGAACGGCGCATCAGGATGAAGGATACCAAGACTAAAATAGTCGGTATTGATCAGATTTGGTATGACAGTGCCATCGATGGTTGGGTCGTAACTGCGAAGTGATTCCAACAGGGCATGGCTGACACAGATCACTGATCGAAGCTGTCGAATAGTACGACGGAGTATCTGCTGCTGACCGGGAAGGATAACTTTACCCTCCATATAGCGTGTGGAATGTTCTGTCAACACAGAGGGTATATGATGCTCAGTTCCAAGCATGGCGCTTAAATAGCCACCATAGAAGATATCGTGACCGTGAATGATGTCCGGTTTGCCATGCTGAGTCACATAGTGCTGGAAAGCTGCCTTTGTGGCGGATAACGCCAATGGTGCGGCAATCAACGGCACAGCACGCGGAAAAACGCCCCAGTGCATTCGATATACGGGGAATTTCGTGAACTCTTCCTCATGTGTGATCCGGCGGAGTGCGGACAACCCGTGCTTTTTCAGTCTTGCGCGGGTAACTTTCAGCCACGGGGGGACAATTACCCCCACCTGATGACCGGCTGTGTGAAGCGCGTTTACCTGCTCCAAGAAGAAGATTCCGCTGATGTGCATCACTTCATTGGGGAAATACGAAGGAATCACCAGAATATGCACGACTATTTCTCTCTCCGGCGCGTTTAAAACGTGCGCACTATCAACCACCGTGAAGCCACGCAGCGATTACCTATGACAGCACAAATTGGCGAGAATTCTTCCCCGATCTTTAGAAATAGATTTCGCGGCGCGTCCGCGCGGACTCGTAGAGCGCGCTTACGAGTGCTAGTGAGCGTCTCGCTTCACGCCCATGCGTCGATGGGCGGCGGTTCTCGCGGACGGCATCGAGCATTTCGATGATTTGCTCACGGTGGCTGTAGCCGTACACTGTCGGGGGATCCACTGCTTCACGCGTTAAAATCTCACGCTCGTGTTCGGTTTGCCCGGCAATCTTCCAGAAGACCTTGCGATTGAGCGCCGTTCCGCCGACTTTGACCGACCCTTTTTCGCCAAAAAGCGCGATCGATGCTTCCAGATTTTCGGGGTAAGTTACGGTTGAACCTTCGATGGTTGCAAGCGCGCCTGATTTGAACTTTACGACAGCCACCCCGACGTCTTCGGCTTCCATTGTGTGAACCAGCGTTCCGGTATAGGCGAAAACGCTTTCGACATCGCCCATCAGCCATTGCAGCGCGTCTATGTGATGGATCGATTGGTTCATGAGTGCGCCGCCGTCCATCGCCCATGTTCCGTGCCATCCATCCTCATAGTATTCCTGTGGGCGATACCAGCGCACGGTAATACCGCCGAGGACGATCTTGCCGAGATCCCCTGAATCCACCAATGCGCGGAGGTCACGCATCGGCGGGTTAAATCGATTTTGAAGGACTACGCCGAGCGTCACCCCTTCTGCATCGCAGGCGTTGATCAATGCGTCGGCGTCGGCTGTGGTGAGCGCGATCGGTTTTTCGACGAGGACATGCTTACCCGCTTTCGCTGCATCGATTCCGATCTGTGCGTGCAGTCCAGAGGGTACACATACCGTTACGATATCAATATCCGGGCGATCCAGAACGGCGCGGTAATCGGTGTAGGCATCACCGCCGAATGTTTCGGCGAAGTGATGCGCGCGTGCTTCGATGACATCACACGCGGCGGCGATTTCGACCTGATGCGATTCGCGGATTGTGTCGATCGCTTGACCATGACGCGGCGCAATCCGACCACAACCGATAACCGCCAATTTTAGGGGACGAGGATTCATGGTTGTTTATCTTTCGTTGTATGCCTGTTCAAATTGTTCGAGATAGCGCGCTTTTACTTGATCCGGTGAGAGGTATTTTTCGGCGTAGGTACGCGCATCGACGCGTAGTCTTTCGCACAGCGCGGGACTGCTGGCGAGGTGCTGTAATGCCGCCGTGTAAGCGTTCGCATCGCCAATCGGGACGATAAGACCCGCGCCTGCTTGCTCGATCAGCGCCGCACCTTCTCCGCGAATTGCAGCGACGATTGGCGTACCGGTCGCCAATGATTCGTACATTTTGGCGGGAAGTGTGCCACCGGCGACGGAATGATCACGCAGCGCGATTAGGCTGGCATCTGCCGCCGCCCAGATTCCGGGCATATCTGCATGGGGAAGTACGCCAGCGAAAATCACATTTTGCAAGCCGCGATCTGCTGCATTTTGCCGAATATCTGCTTCCTGTGATCCACCACCCGCAAACAAAAACGCCATGTCGGGGAGTGCTGCGGCGGTTTCAAGCAGGATGTCAAAATCGTAGGTTAGGCTCATATTGCCGACGTGCACCGCCATGAAGCGATCGCCAATGCCGTATTTCTCGCGGATTTCGCAGCGGAGTGCAGTGCTGCCGGGCTTGAAGCGTTCCAAATCGACGGCGTTCTGAATGAGTGTCACCCGATGGGGGTGCGGATGCACGTGCAAAATCCCCTCATGAACGCCCTGTGTCATTGAGACGATCTGCGCGGCGTCGTGGTATGCCCATTTTTCGATTTTTGATGCGATCTTCACCATTTGGCTGTCAGCGCTCAATGCGCCGGTTGCGACCGCTGATTCGGGCCATAAATCGGAGACGTTCAGGACAATCGGAGCGCGTTTGATCCGCTTCAGCCACCCTGCCGCCAACACAATTGGCAGCGGATGGGATTCGACCAGAAAGACATCGGGGCGCGCAAGAAATGTTCCACGCAGTGCAGCCATCAGCAAAAAACTGAACTGGTTCAGCAGACGAGCGCGGGCGCGTTTTGATGGACTGGCAGATACCCACACGCGGCGGACATCTACGCCATCAAGCGTTTCTTGAGAAAACACTTTGCCCCGGTACGCTGAATGGATCACGCCTTCGGGATAATTTGGCATTCCTGTTAGGACGGTCACTTGATGTCCGTCTGCCGCTAGTAAGCGTGCCAAACGGCTTAAGCGCACCGCCGCAGCGCCAAACTCCGGCGGGTAAAACTGGGTCAAAATCGTGATCCGCACGTCGGGTTATGCTCCAGTTTGCGCGGCGTACCACATTTCCGCCGTGATCAAGCGGTAAATCGTGTGATTGAGATCGCGCGTGCCGCTTTGATGCGCGTCCCAGATTTCCTTAACTGCCGCCGGATCGATCCATGCGCGATGGGATGCGCCATCAAACAGAATTTCTGCTGCTTCGTGTTTAAGATCGGCACGAAGCCACTGCGCGAACGGAGTCGGGTAGCCGAGTTTGTCGCGGCGGTCGATGATCGCATCAGGAAGGATGCCGCGCAGCGCACGACGCATGAACCACTTGGTTTCGATTCCGCGTATCTTCTGTTCGGCGGGCACGCCGAGCGCGAATTCTACCATACGGTGATCGAGATAGGGGACGCGCGCCTCAATGCCGTAAGCCATACTGTTTCGATCCTCGTAATGCAGCAGCGAGGGGATACTGTCACGCACAAGCGCGTTATACAAGAAGTTGTTTAAGGCGTCTGCGCCTTGCAGGGTGCGGCGGGGCGTGGCTTGTTCGCGCTGATCGGCGGCGGTGTGACATTCCGGTTTGAGGACATTCAGCGGGCGGCGACCCGTGCGGAGATACTGCACGATCCGGTTGACAAATTCGCGCCCACTTAAAGAAGCGTTAAACCGCGATCGCAGTCCGACGATAAAGGCGGTTTGTTCGCGCATCCAGCGGACAGGATCGCGGCGGCGCAGATCGCTTAGATAGTAAACGACGTAGTTCAGATATCCGGCGAACAACTCGTCCCCACCTTGACCATCGAGCAGAACGGTCACATTTCCGTGTGCTAATTCCATAACATGATGCTGCGTGTACAGGCTGGCGGATGCGGTTGGAATATCTTGATGCCATGTGATTTTTCGCAACCGTGTGAAAAAATCCGCCGGAGCAGGGGTGACACGATGCAAGATGGTGTTGTAACGATTCTCGACCAGTTCAACGAAATGGGTTTCATCCAGCCCTTTGACCGGATAGACAGATGAAAAGCTGTTGATCCGCCCGCCGTTGAGCTGTGCCGTACTGAGCGCAACAATCGTGCTGCTGTCGAGTCCGCCGCTCAAGCATGTGCCGACGGGGACATCACTACGAAGCTGGAGCTTGACCGAATCGCGCATCAAGCGGAGGAACTCACCTTCGGGATCGGCGTAATTGTAGGTGGCGCGGGCGCGTTCGAGATTGACATCCCACCAGCGGACGGGATCGCTTACCTGCCCGTCTTGAACAATCACATAATGCCCGCCGGGGAGTTCGCGCACACCTTGATAGAACGTGTGGGGCGCGTTGTAGATCATGCCGTAGCGCAAGAACCACATGAGTTGATCGTGATCCGGTTGGAGGGCTTCCGGCGCAAGCGCTTGAAAGGCTTTGATCTCGCTTGCGAAGGCGAATCGATCGGGCGCGGGAACATAATAGAACGGCTTGATGCCCATGTGATCGCGGGCGCAGAACAACCGCTGATTTGGTTGATCCCAGAGCGCGAATGCAAACATGCCGATCAGACGGCTCAGGCAGTCGATTCCCCATGTGGCATACGCCTGAATTAAGACTTCGGCATCGCATTCGGTATGAAATGTCACGCCCAATGCGCGGAGTTCGTCGCGGAGTTCGAGATAATTGTAGATTTCACCGTTGAAGGTCAGCCAGTATGCGCCGCCGGGGACGGTCATCGGTTCGTGACCTGTCGGGGAAAGATCGATAATGGCAAGGCGGCGCTGTGCCAGAATGAGGTCAGGCGCAAAGGCGGCTGGTTGTGACCAATGCGGAAAATCGATACCGGGCGGCGTGTCATCACCAGAACGCGGATCGGCTGCACCGGATGACGTGTTGATCAACACATAACCATCACCATCGGGACCGCGATGACGGAGAATCGAGGCTCCCTCCGCGATCAGGCGCGGATTGATCCCCACGCCGTTGTACAGAAACATGCCGAGAATTCCACACATGCGCGCACCCTTCGCCAGATGGATTTATTATAGAGGAAACGACGGTGACGAATAGGGGCGGCAGACGTGATGATACGTAGAGGACAAGGGACATGATCCGCGTCGCATTGATGGACGATCACCCGTTGATACTTAAGATTGTGCGGCAGGAATTAGCGAAAGAACTCGATTTACAGGTGATCTGGGAAACAACCGACGCGGCGCAGATGATCGCGCTGGTGAACAGCCGCCCACCGGATGCACTGGTGATGGATCTGGCATATACCAGACAGCAGTTTGAACCCGTCGCGGCAGTTCGTGACCTGAAAGCACGTTATCCACATCTGGGGATTCTTGTGCTGACCGGACATGATGATCCGGTGTGGATCGAAGAACTGCTCAACGCGGGGGCGGGGGGATATGTCGTCAAGAGTGATGATTTTTCGCTGCGGCTGGCGGATGGCATTCGCGCTGTCACAGCGGGGCGGATGTTTTTATCACCGACGGCATCGGCGGCGCTGGCGAGTTCGCGTCAAAAATTCAGCCTGACATCACGGGAGCGGGCGATTCTCCGCTTGGCGGCGGAAGGACACTCGAACCCGGATATTGCCGATATGCTTGGCGTCGCGCATGGGACGATCCGCAATCACATCTCGAATATTTATACAAAATTAGGCGTTGATACCCGCGAAGCGGCGGTCAAGGCGGCGCAGCAGCTTCGAGAACTGCCCAAACCCGGCGCGGCGATGCGTCATGAACTGCGGACACCGCTGCACGCGCTGATCGGGTTGGCGCGTTTGCTGCAAAGCCGCCTAGACCGCAACGGGTCACTCGGCGCAGATGACGGGGAATACTTGCAGCAGTTGATTTTGGAAGCGGAACGGCTGGATGGCTTGATCGAGGGGATGAAGGACAGCTAAACGCCGATGCAAAAGACGATTCTGTACGTAGAAGATCATCCACCAGCACGCTTTTTGATGAGCGCCATCGTGAGCGATTTAACTCCGTTTCGTCTTGTTACCGTGGGGAGCGGGGGAGAAGCACGAGCGGCGGCAGCGAATGAACACCCGGATTTATATCTGCTTGATCTCGATCTGCCGGATACGGATGGGGCGGCGCTGGCAGAGATGCTGAACGGCATTCATCCCGCGCCTGTGATTATTGTGTCGGCATATGCCGAATCGATCCGGAGTGAACGTTTTCCGGCAGTGGTGACCGATTATCTAGCGAAACCCTTAGACCCGGATCA
>CALBRY010000351.1 GCA_937927665.1 uncultured Chloroflexota bacterium | reverse complement strand
TCGTCGAGGAATAGGCGAATCGCTTCACGAATGAGGCTGGCTTCGGTTGTGTCACGGTCGCGCTTAGCGACTATCTGTGCCAACAGATCGCGCATCTCGGGCGTCATGCTGATACTGCGTTTCACGGTTTTTGCTGACACCTTTACCCCTTTGTTGCACTATTGCTCCCTTGTGATTGTCGCAAAATGGCGTAGCTGAACATGCGAAAAATTACAGTTAGGGGGTAGCAAATTTCCAGTAACGCGGCGAAAAATTACAGGGTTGTAGCCTCAAGTTAGGGTGGGTTCCGGTGAAGCGCTTATTTTGGAATTGCTCGAATGTTGAGCGAAGGAGTGAATGCAACAAACTGCTTGACAAATTTAGCGATGCTTGATAGACTTAGCAAATGGATGAAAACAACACTTCAACTCTAGGTCAGTTCTTGCAGTCGGCTCGTGAAGCCAAAAAACTTTCGCTGCGTGCGGTCGAGAAAGCGACAGGTATATCGAATGCCTATCTCAGCCAGCTGGAAAGCGGCAAGATCAAGCAGCCTTCTCCAATTTTCCTTCATAAGCTAAGTGAGCTTTACGAAATCGCGTACAACGATCTTCTTTCCCTTGCTGGTTACCCTATTCCCAATGATGACACTATGGCATCAAACCAGCAGCGTGCTTTCGACCGCTTTGGCGACATTACCAAAGATGAAGAGCAAGAACTCGCTGATTATTTGGCGTTCTTGCGTGCTAAGCGGGGACGAAAAGAATAATGACAGCGTGGTCATTCTCAGGTAGTCGACTCTTTCAAAAGTGCCCACGGCAGTGGTACTTCAAAACAGTGATTGCAGAGCCGCGCTCGAAAAACGCAATTCGGCGTGAAGCTTATTTGCTATCCAAACTGCAAACCATTTACAGTTGGCGTGGTAGTCTCGTTGATCGCGTTATTCTGCTGCGATACGTACCTACATTAAAACGTCGCCAGCGCGTGATACTCGGGGACTTGCTCAAATACGCATGGGAAATCTTTAATCTTCAGCTTGAATTTGGCCGGGCTCATCGTCTACGTGAACCGGGTATGAAAGTCACTGAAGCAGGCGATGCATTCGCTGCATTCTACGATATTGAATATGCAGATGGTATTGTTCAGACTGACATTGATGCAGCGTGGGAAGATGTTGAATCTGCGCTAACAAATCTTGCGAATATGCAAGATTTGCAGGTACGCCTAGATTCGGCAACTGTCTTGGTTCCGCAGCGTTCTTTGTCTTTTGTGTTTGACGGTATCAAGGCATCTGGGCAGCCCGATTTAATGGTATTTTACGCCCATCAGCCACCTCTTATTATTGACTGGAAAGTACATACCTACGCATCCAGCGATTACCGCTTGCAACTTGCCTTATATGCGCTGGCACTGACCAACTGCCAACCGCATAGCGACTTCCGAGACCAATACCTTACTTCCGACCCAACTGAAGTCCAGCTTCTCGAAGTGCAGTTACTGACCAATCATCAGCGTAGTTATCAACTCACATTTGATGATATTGATGCAGCAAGCAACTATATTGCACGCTCTGCTCTGAACATGGAAATGACTGTCGACGACGAAGATGGAGAAACGTCGGTTGATGATGTACCTGTCACCTTGGACTCGGAAGAGTGCCAGCGCTGCCCGTTCCGTTCGATGTGTTGGAAGTAAGGCTAAATCACAATGAGCTTGGAAAGCAATGTTTTTCGTATTGCCAACGCTGCTGCATTGTCATCGAAATATCGGTTGTATCGGATCAAGGGGCTGGATAACGCTCCTGACGAACACTACCAGAATCGTCAGAGTATCATCAAGAAACTCAGCTTTTCCCTTCTATCACCTGTCACGATTATCGAACGAGACGGTCTCTACTATCTAGTGATTCAAAGTGGAACGAAACCGCCGCCTGCCAATATGTCTATGACACGAACTACGGTCACATTTGAACCATGTGACGAGGAGTTCGTTCTAGACTTTAGCGTTCGTTCACCACAAAACGATCGCATTTGTGTTCGCTTTCTTGATTTCTGGATTCAGGGCGCGCTATTTGAAACTCCTGAATTCTGGCAGCCCACGGCGGGCAAACCGTTTTTCCGTAAGTCTTCGGAACCGCTCACTAGCGATCTGGTCAAACACACTGGTTACGCGGTTAGGACGATGATCACACCGGACAACACACTAGGTTTGTGTGTCGATGCAACCAGCAAAACAGTAGGGATGCATCCACTTCCGACAAAACTGAGCCGAGACGAATTCGCTACCCAATGGAAGGGGCAGACTTTCGTATACCGCTTTGGCCACAATTGGTACGAGATTCAAGCGACTGGGTTAAGTGATCAAACAGTCACGGAATTCGTCATCCCAGATACTAAATCGTCGTTACTTGATTATGCCGTGCAGAAGTGCCGCAAACCAATTCCTGATGAATTGGCTGGCATTCCGCACGATGCTTCGGTGTTGCTGTACTTCAACAATCGCGATGAAAACCTATCGGCGATTGTGCCACTCTGCTATCCCGTATACCGTACTAGTCATGAGCAGACGGGACTGCAGCATGGGCAAACCATAATGTATCCCGACAAGCGACGAGAACTTATCCATCGATTTGTCAGGGAACATCTCGATAATTTACGTTTGGGTACTACGCCAATTGAACTTGAAACGAAGCCTGTTGAAGTAGAGCCACGTATGTTTGTGGTGCCGGATATTCGCTTTGGCAACAGCAAAATCTTGTCAGCTCGAAGCACTCCAAACGCGCAACATGTCAGTCTTGATGCCTTGGGACAAACACGTTTAGCCCTGCTCAAGGATAGATCTGCGGGTTTCTACACCCGCGATCCCTTGCAACGTCAATATTTGATTTTGCCGCAATCGGTTTCAGATAGCTACGGCAGTCAGTTTATTGAAGACCTGATACGAGCAATGCAGGATGTGTTTCCACATGCCTACGATCCTATTTTGATCACCTATAACGATAGGACTGCCCGAACTTTTGCCAAACAAGGAAATGCCATCCTTGATGCTGTAAAGAGTAAATGCAACAAACCTGGCTATGCGGTTGTGATGATTCATCCCACCACAGATCGCAAAGAAGGTGCTGAAGATCAGCTAGCGGCGATGGTTATACGAAAGCTGTATGAGCATGAGCAGCAAATCGTTGCCGCCGTGATTCACTCAGAGACAGGTAGAGAATGCTATTTTCAGCCTATCGGAAGCACAGACTACGTTATACGAAGCGACAAGCGGGGAAGACTACATGGCTATCTGCGAATGGTCGCTATCAACAAAATACTATTGACCAATCAGCGTTGGCCCTTTGTACTTGAAACACGCTTGAATGCTGATTTGACTATTGGACTCGATGTTAAGCAACATACGGCAGGCTTGGTGATTGTGGGTAGCAATGGTGGAGATATTCAGGCGATGCCACCTAAGAAGTCGCACCAGAAGGAAAAACTCACAGAACGACAAATGCAAGCCTACTTGGTGGAGGCGATCCGACGTGCTGCTGAAAATCGAAATGGCAGGCTCACAACTATCCTCCTTCAGCGTGATGGACGCGCGTTTGAGTCCGAAATCAAAGGGGCACATGCCGCAATAGATCTGCTCAAAAAAGAGGGGGTACTTCCGCAAGAGGCTACCCTCACGATTATCGAAATATCGAAGTCAGCGCCTGTGCGTTTACGCCTCTTCGATATTGGGGTTAAGAATAATCGCCCACTGGTGGAAAATCCCCAAGTCGGTAATTACTGCATCATCAATGAAACTGAAGGTTATCTATGCTCAACTGGTCGCGCTTTCACCCACAAAGGCACGGTACGTCCCCTCCATATACGTC
>CALBRY010000350.1 GCA_937927665.1 uncultured Chloroflexota bacterium | reverse complement strand
CGGGTAAGCCGTGTATTCGCCATTCAACGGGCGTAGGAACAGGGTACTCATTCCCGGTGTATTGGATCGCCAGCTAAACAGGACGCTGTCGCTGCCGATTTGCGCGTTCACTTCCGGCAGAACGTTCGTTAAGGCAGGCGGCGATGACGTGATGTTCAAAGTGGCGCCGGCACTTCCCACATCGCCGAGAACTGCGCCATTGGCGTGAATGGTGAGCGGGTACGTGTTGGCAACTTGGCACTGCCCGGCGGGGATGCTGACGACCAACCGCGAAGTCACGAATTGTCCGCTGCCAAGACCGAAAGACGCGGGTTCAAAGCGATACCATGCCGAATCAAGCGCCTCCATCCCTTCTACTGACAATTGGAACGCATCGCTTGAAGCGGCTGTGTTAATCAAGAACAGGTCAAAGGTGCCGCTGCCCCCAACGCCGATGTTAAGCGTACTGCTGGTTAGCTCAATTGCGGTGGGGCGGCGCTGGACAAACGTACTCACCGACGAACCATCCGCCAACGCTGCTGTTACGCTAACAATCCCTTCGGCTGTAGCGCGCATGGTGACCAGCGCGTGACCGCTGCTGTCGGTCACCACCGATGCGGGTTCAAACGTGACACCGGGTGCATTCGCGCTAAATACGCCCCCCAAACCGACAATTGGCGTACCCAACGGGTCAAGCGCGGTCAGCAAAAGTTGAAGCTGATCTTGACCATCGGCGACGATGAACGTTCTGCCTTGCGGCTCAAGTAGGGAGCGTTCGCCGTTGCGCGCGATGACTGCCAGTGTCAAGTCAAGTATGTTGTCGCCAAAGAAGGTTTCGCCATCGGTGGAACCGACAGTGGCGATGAAGGAGATGTTTGTCCCGATAGGAGCGTTCGTTTGAACGACTGGTGACACCGCCACACCAACGGAAGGCGTGACCGTATCGAACGTCCATGTGATGTGCCGCGCTGCCGGATCGTAAACGCCGTTTCCTGCTCCCGTGCTGACAAATTCGACTTCAGGCGGGAGTGACAGTCGCAGCATAACATTGGAGGCGGGAAGATCGCCGTTGTTGCTGACGAACAGCGGTAGGTTGCTTGGCACACCGGGAAGCAAGAAGTCGAGCGAGTCTGATGCGGTGAGAAACAAGTTCGCCCCAGTGGGGACGGTTGGCACGTTCAAACGCACGGTCAAGCGAGCGGATGTAGATACCTGAATATCAGGGAAATCGACGCCTTGCCCCACTGCCGAGGCAGTAATGACTAGATTGGGAACATCCGCTGGAGAGACTGTGTAGGTGAAGGTTCCGACGGCGCTGCCTCCCGGACTGAGTGGTGTAGACGGAGTCAGCGCGACAACCGTTCCACCCAGCGATTCCGTTACTACGATATTTGCGGCGCTGTCTTGGCGCAGGGCGCTGTTCCTCACCGTGACCGTAAACGTGACCGTCTCACCCACGCTTGGTTGTGAGGACGAAGAAGTGATCGACATGCTGAGCGCCGGACCTGCGACTGTGAATTCTCCTACGGAGAGCAAGTCACTGCTTGCAACATTCGCAGCATTACTGGGGTCAGAGTCGTGACCGCTAACGTAAGCGATTTGCGGTGGACTGTAATCACCCTGAACTATGTAACTAAACATCCCGAACGCTGTTTCACCCGCCATCAGCCGTCCCGGATACGCGGGATTGGGATAAGTGAGGGCAATATACGTAATCAGCCCACGCAGAGGCGAGAAAGCATTGATGTTATACAGCGTTTCATCGGCGGTGGTATTCGTCACCGTAACCCGCATCGTGACGCTTTCGCCAACACGCGCGAGATTCGAATCGGCGGTAAAGGCGACCGATAATTTCTCGGTTTGCACGAGGGAGCTGGGCGGTTGAGCTGTAACAACCGGGGTGATCGCCAGCGCGTAATTATTGCTGGTGGAAGCATCCGGCTGTGCATTCACCTGAACATTCAAGCGCAGCCCTTGCCCTAATACGATATTGCCCGCCGATCGCAGCACTAACCCAATATCACGATACTCTCCGACGGGAATGTTCGGGATAAGCCAGCTCACTTGACTTCCGGCTTGAAGCAAAACCTGTGCGTCCGCCGGATGGCTTTCGCTCTCGAAGGTCATCATGCCCGGTTGCAAATTTGCGGTGACAATCACGTTCGAAGCCGACAAGAAACCGGCATTAGTCACACGCAGGGTATAGATCAGGTTTTGACCTGCCGTAATATTGCTTAAGCCAAATACTTGGATCGTCGGGTCGCCGCCTTGGAAGCGGACAATCACATTGCCCAAGTTCACACCATCCGCGCTGACATCGATACTCGCCGCGTTGATGATCACAGCACTGGTGACTTGGGCGATAAAAATCCCGGCGTCGTCCGTCAAACCTGTGCTGGGTTGAATCACCAGATCCGGATCGGAGGTTGTCAGTGTGACGAGCGTATTATTCATGACTCGATCTTCGCCGTCTTTGACGAGGATAGAAACGAGAATCGGATCGCTCCCGTCGGCTGCCGCTACTTCGCGGGAGAGCGTGACGCTGCTCAAAAACTCCGATACTGGACCGGGTTCGCATGCATCCCCTGTCCCATCTTCGTCCGCATCCGCTTGATCTGGGTTACTTACGGTTGGGCAGTTGTCATCGGGATCGACTACTCCATCGCCATCCGTATCTGGAATCGCGGTCGCTGTGGCGGTGTAAGTTGCAGTTGCCGTATCGGTGAATGTTGCAGTCGCGGTTACTGTAGATGTTTCGGTTGGCGTATTGGTAGAGGTTGGGGTTTCGGTCGGAGTGCTTGTGTCAGTCGGTGTAGAGGTGTTTGTCGATGTTGCGTTCACCGTACTCGTTGGCACCACGTAGGAGTAGCACCCTGTTGGGGCAGCAGTTTTAAAAGGAGTGAACGCGACTGAGCCGATCACCACATCACCATCACCCACACCATCAAACCGGGGTCCGGTGTCAGCGCCCCACCAAACATCCGCGGCAGTGATCGAGCCGCTGACCGTTTGAATCCCGGATGGGCTGTTCCCGGCAATGCAGCTATCTTCAACAGTGAGGCTGGAAATCGCCGTATTGTAAATTCCACCACCGTCGTTCGTCGTGGTGTTAAGCCGCATATTCACCCGTGTAAAGCGGATAGTGCCTCCGCTTTCGGTGTAGAATGCGCCACCTCGATACGCTTGGTTGTTTTCGAATAGGGTGTCGCTCACTGTGATGGTGGCAGCGAAATAGGTGAAGAAAGCGCCTCCGTTTCCGCTCGTCGTGTTGTTGATGAACCGAGAGTTTGTGATTGTGGTGGTTGCTGCGTCGGCTCCGATTGCGCCTCCACCGCGTGATCCGGTTGATGCCCCGTTGGCTGCATTCTCCGTGAAGGTGGAGTTATCAATCGTCAATGTGCCATGGAAGTTATAGATAGCGCCGCCGAAGGCATCGCTAAAATTGGTACTGTTGCCGCGCACTTGGCTTCCAATAATGGTCAGCCGCCCAAATTCGACTACGAATGCGCCACCGCCAGCCAACGATGCGCGTCCGTTCTCGACCGTTGCGTTCAACAGCGTCAGATCACCCGACGATGACACGCGGAAAAACCGGAAATTAGGTGTGCCCGCTGCCGTTGAGCGGCGGATTGTCGCACCTTGCGCATCAATCATTATGCCGCAGTTGATCGTCGGCAGCGCGTTGCTCCCGGTCCCGGAGAAATTCCCCTGATTGAATTCGTAAACACCATTGGGGAAAAGTTGAATCAGCGTCTTGCTCGGCAGACACTGGCTGTTTGCTGTATTGATCGCTTGAATGAATGCCGCCGTGTCCCCGTCGGGAACGATCACAACAGCGCCCGGTGTCGCGGTTGGGGTGCTGGTTGGTGTTGCGGTCGCCGATTCTTCAATTTCAAGGATCAGTGGCTCAGCCGAAGGAAGTTCAACGGTGGTCAGTTCAACAGGTGGTTGCCCGCCGATGGGTAGAGGTGCAGGTGGTATGCCGATAACCGTAACGGAACATCCATTCGGTGGGATAGTTAGGAACGGATCAGCGTATACACCAGCGCTTATCGCGTCCCCAGAACCCGACGCAGCACCGGAGGGACCATCTAAAGAACCCCACCAGTTGTTCACGGCGTCGAGTGTGCCGGATAACAGCACCACGTCGATCAAGCTCGAATTGCCCGTAATGCAGGAATTTTGCATCGTCAGGCTGCCCGCTGCCAAATAGGCGGCAGCGCCATCCGATGCTTGATTCTCTTCGATGCGCGCACTACTTACAGTTACGGCAGCGGAATTACCTGTGTAAATGCCGCCGCCGATCTGTGCACTGTTTTGGTTAAATACTGAATTCGATACTGTGTTCATACCCGTCAGCGAATACAGCGCGCCGCCGAAACCGTCCGCGCGGTTTGACGTGAAAACGCTGTTGGTTACGCTGAAGGAGCTGTTTTCGTTGGCAACCGCGCCGCCGTTGAGCGCTGAATTCCCAACAAATTCATTGGATTCGAGTGAGGTATACCCCGCCGAAATATACAGTGCACCACCGCTGGATGCCCGGTTACTTTCGAAGCGGGTGTTTTGAATCGCTGCGTCACCCGATGTGTAAATCGCTCCACCTAAGCCTGAGACGGAGATGCCGCTGCTGTCGGTTACCTGATTGAAAACGAAGGTGCTGCTGTCCACAAAGAGGCGACCATTGTTGAACAAAGCCGCGCCCGGTTGTCCGTCTAGCGCTCCGTTTCGGAGAGCGAGATTTCGCAACGTGAGAATACCTTGCATATCCACTGCTAGAAAACGAAGCGGAGGTGCGGTTTCGTTGCGAACGAGACTCGCGCCGTTCCCCTCAATCATGATAGTACATTGAATGCGAGGCAGCGCAGTGGGTCCGTTTAGATCATCATTAGCAGTATCAAAGGTATAAACCCCTCCTGCCGCCAAATGAATCGTCACTGCGCCAAGTTGAGCGCACTGCTGATTGCCAATGCGAACAGCCTCGATGAGTCCGGTTGTGTCGCCATTTTCGATGTAGAAGGTGCCTCCGTTAACCAAAGTTGGTTCGACAGTTGCGGTACTTGTCGTTTCCGCAGTTGGAGAGGCAGATGGTTCACTGGTTTCGGACGAAGGAACAGTCGAAATGAGGTCGGTTGCGTAGGGATCGATCGTCGAAGTTGGTGGAAATTGCTCGGTTACTTCTGGAGTAGGTGGTTCGTCCTGAGCTTCTGGAGATAGTTGGCTGAGGGAGAACCCAAGAAGAATGACGATTGCGAGAAAAGCGAGTACACGATGGAATGGAAACAATCGCATATGCACCAACTTTCAATGACACTGTGAGCAACCGCGAGTCTATACAAATTTCACAGAATGGCAATGTCCGACAATGTATTATACATAATATACTATTTGGTTTATGATTATTATCAATTACTAGCTCACGATTGCATTGTGCGCTTCATTTTTCAGTCGATAAAGTGATCATAGGTGTGGTCTACCCTCGATAAAACCCAAGCTATCTCGTTGATATCCTCCATAACCAAGGATTGTGATGTGTGATGCATTAGGCATTTGTGATCGGGCGCAGTGAATGGCAACCGTTGATAATTCCTGACAATCGCTCGGTTGCCAGTGGTCGTGCGGGCGTTCGGCGGGCGAAACCACGACCCAAAGTGATAGAAGTAACTGCGCAACCCGTCAGTCGTGGCTGACGCAACCGGATACCTGTCGGATTTGCAAGTCTGACAGCTTCACCCGCTGATTTGTGGGCACATTCATTTGGTGTTGACAGAGGGTTCGCACCCAACAGCGAAATCGTAATCGGTTTCGGTCCATTTGACGGCGACGTGTACGAATCCATTGGGCAGATCGAAACCGACGTGAACAGCGCGTTCACCACCATTGTTTCCGGCTGAAGCCGCTGTAGATTACGTGTGCATGGTGGCAGTTCCGGGTACAGCGCAGGTAACCCATAACGCCTCTCTCACGCATGGGATACGTTTTCAGGTGAACCGTGTGTCTGGAGTCTAGACATACGGTTTGGCGTTCAATGATTTACGCAGAACCTGATCCTTCTGCAGCAAGTGGTCTATAATCAGACTGAAAGCGAATGAAGTTTCAGACACTGACTGACCGATCCATAACCCTTTGGGGAGCTTTGCACGTCTGATCCATATATCAGTCCTCATGGGGAGTCCGGATACAGATAAACTGTGAAGTTCATCTTCACACGCTAAAGCCCAAAAGCATCCTCTTGATCAAAGCGCCTACTCGATTGAATGGCACTTATAAAATCTATGCGGCATGGAGTATTCATATCAATGTCCTTTCGTTTGAAGAAGAAGCAATCAAAAGCTGTCCGCTCAAGCACCGTGACTATAAAATGGCTTAAAACACTCATCTATGTGCTGATGACGACGCTCTTGATGGTAGAAGTCATGCTTCGCATCTTCCCCATAATTCTTACTCCCACCGCAGCGAATATTGACCTTTACCGCGCTGATTCTCGATTAGGTTGGGCGTTCCATCCCGGCGCGCAAGCCGAAATTGCGGCACTTGATGTGCATACCGTTGTAACCATAAACAGTCACGGTTTGCGCGACCAAGATCATGATTACCAGCCGCCCACGTGGGTGAATCACCGCATTCTCGTTCTGGCAGATTCCTTTGGCGCGGCACTCCAAGTCGATCTTCAACACGCATTTCCTTCAATACTGGAGCAGCTGTTGGGAGACGATTTTGAGGTCATCAATGCCGGGGTAGATGGATACGGCACCGATCAGGAGATGCTCTACTACGAAACCGAGGGAAGGCATTACAACGCGGATATTGTCCTGCTGATGTTCACTCTGAGCAACGATGCGCGTGACGTAAGCGAGGATCTCATCGTCCAAGACCTGTGGCGGCGGCTGCGCACAAAACCTTATTTTCGCTTGGAACATGGGCAGCTTGTTCTAGATACATTCCCGCGCCAGTCTGTTTTTCGCAATATCTACGCCGAGCAGCGCACCTTTGATGGCTGTTTTCCAGAAAACAACAATCCGACATGTTTTCTGCTGCAAAACTCGATGTTTCTTCAACTGGCATTCGATCTATCCTCGGTCCAAGCGATCAACAGCGGTCAGGTTTCACCAGCTCCCTATCCAACAAACAGTCCTGAATGGGCGAACGCTTGGGAACTCATCCGCGCCATGCTTTACCGCTTGGACAGCAGCGTGAAAGCGGACGGAGCACAACTGATGGTTTTCTTTGTGGGTGACGCCTCTGCTGCTGATCTCCGTATTCGGGCAGAGCGGGTGGCTCGCTATCCCGCAAGCGCTGATATAGATTGGTTGGCTCCCAATCGTGAACTTGCCTCAATCCTAGACGATTTGCAGATTCCCTACATCGATCCAATAGAACGCTTTGAAGCTGAAGCAATCGCCAACCAACTCTACATTCAGGGCGACTATCACTGGACAACTGCGGGACATCAACTGGTCGCAGAGATCCTCAACACTTGGATTCGCCGCCAAATCAATGATGGATAATCGTCTATTTCGCTGCTCCAGTGTTGGAGAATGCTGCTGTCAGTCAGTTGGCGCTGTTCTAACAGCCACATATCACGAGGTATGCAGCCGATCCCCCGATATTACGTGCCAATGTAGATGTTTTGACCTCCT
>CALBRY010000349.1 GCA_937927665.1 uncultured Chloroflexota bacterium | reverse complement strand
CGAACCCTCGTGCATAAGCTGTCATGAAGGACAGGTCGGGGCGGGTTCAGGGATCGAACAGCACGAAATACACGGCACCGAGACCCTTTCATGTCAAGGATGCCACAGCGTCGCCTATACAAGCTGCGTCAACTGCCATGTTGAGCGCACCGACGAAGGTACGCCGTTCTATTCGGTTGAAGAACACTCCATGACCTTCTATTTGGGGTTAAACCCGCTGCGAAGCTGGGAGCGCCCGTATGAGTATGTCACGCTGAGGCATGTGCCGGTTGATGTCGACTCGTTCAGCTTCTACGGCGCGAGTCTGCTGCCGAACTTTGACAGCCGCCCGACATGGGTCTATTCGACGCCGCATAACATCCAGCGGATCACACCGCAAAATTCAGCGTGCGAAAACTGCCATACGAATGATGCAATCTGGCTCACCCGCGATGCGGTTGTCGAAGATGAATGGACAGCCAATCTCAGCGTGATGGTCGATGGCGCGCCTCCGCTACCAGAGGGGTACGTCCCACCTGTCAGCACAGATGAAGCTCCCGCAGGCGGTGATGATTTCTGGGGCGGTGGAGACACCGCGCCGCCGCCAACACAGTCCGCGGAGGGCGATTTCTGGGGCGGAGATACGACAACATCACCAACGCCCGCGCCTTCCAGTGATGATGCCTTCTGGGGATCATCGGACGAAACACCCACTCAGCCACCATCAGAGGCAACTCCGGAACCTGAGTCCGAAGACGCCTTCTGGGGAAGTTAATTAGATGACTAGGAGTCACCTGATCATGAAGAAGCTCGTTTTGCTATTTGCAGTCCTCCTGCTGGCACTGCCGTTCATCGGCATTCAAGCTCAGGAACAGGAAGTTGTTGATGCAGTGGCGGAATTCGCCGCCCTTTTGCCCGACCAAGGATATGGTGTTCTTCAGGTTGCCGATCTCACCCTCGAATTGGTTGAGAATCCTGAACTCGTCCTGCTCGATGTGCGTGAAGCCACCGAATTTGTGACGGATGGCTACATTGAGGGCGCATTCAACGTCCCGATCCGCACGCTGGGTCAGAACCTGAACCTGCTCCCCAATCTCGACGCCAAGATCGTCGTGATTTGCAAGAGCGCCGGACGCGCCATGCTCGCCGCAACATCGCTCCGTATCCTCGGATACACCGATGTTCGCGTGATGGCTGGCGGAATGAATGCGTGGATTGCAGCAGGAAACCCGATCAGCTTTGAAGTCGTTGAAGCCCCCGTAGCGGGCGAAGTTCCGGCTTTTGATGCGGTCGTCCTCGGCGCAGTCGATACATTCCTCTCCACCCTGCCGGAAGGCTTCGGGATCGTCAGCGCGCAGAACCTCGCCGCTGAACTCGTAGAAAATCCGCCGCTCCTGATCGATGTCCGCAGCGCAGAAGAATTTGCGAACGGCTACATTGAAGGCGCGCAGCATATTTGGATCAATGAATTCTTCGCCTCTCAGGATCAGTGGCCCGCCGATAAAGAAGCGAACATCGTCGTCTACTGCCAATCCGGTTATCGTGGTGGCATTGCTACCGTGATGCTTGAACTGATGGGCTACAGCAATGTCCGCAACCTCGGCGGCGGCGTCAATGCATGGAATACGGCAGAACTGCCGCTGGCTGGCGTGCCCGCTCCTGATGAAGAAGCATTTGACCTGACCGCTTTCCTCACGGCATACGTCGCGGCACTGCCGAATAACTTCAACGCGGTGCGTCCGGCTGATCTGGCTGCCGAAATTGACGGCGGCGCAGAACTCGTCCTCGTTGACGTGCGTACGGCTGACGAATACGCCGAAGGCTTTATCCCCGGCGCGTTTAATCTGCCGCTGCAGGAACTGACCTCCCATCTCGATCTGCTTCCCGATCTGGATGCCCCGATTGTGGTTTACTGCGGCAGTGGTCATCGTTCGGCGCTCGCTATGACGATGCTCACGATGCTTGGCTATACCAATGTTCGCAGCATGATGTCCGGCTTCGGCGCGTGGACAGGCGCAAGCCTCCCCGTATCGCAAGAAGCGGTCGTTGTCGAACCCGGCACCGCCCCTGAATTTGACGCGAATGTGTACCCGCTGGTCGAAGGACTGGTCGCCCTGTTCCAAGATGGCTACCTGACCGTTCGCCCCGCTGACCTGAGCCTTGAACTCGCCGACAATCCGCCGTTCCTGCTGGACGTGCGTACTGACAGCGAATGGGCAGAAGGACACATCGAAGGCGCAGTATTTGTCACGCTGCGCGACCTGATGACAAGCCTCGATCAACTACCGGCTGATCCTGCTGCGCCGATCGTGGTGTACGACAACCCGACGCATCGCAGCTCGATGGCGCTCATCTTCCTGAAGCTGCTCGGCTACGAAAACGTGCGTGCTCTGGGCGGCGGTGTTGGCGCTTGGACGAACGGCGGCTTTGAGCTGGTGACTGAGTAACGTTCTCTGCTCTCTGTAGGGGCGTGACACGAACACGCCCCTATTGTCTCCATTGTTTATCGAGAGGCTGCCATGAAGCGCTTACTGCTAATCTTCCTTCTGCTGATCGGCGCAGGATCGGCGGCGGCGCAAGACCCCTCCCCGGAGGTCACTCCGGAAATAACCCCGGAAGCCACCCCATCACCCGACTGCGGAACTTGTCACATTGATGTGCGCGCTCAGTGGGAGACATCGACACACGCCAACGCATGGCATGATCCCGAGTTTCAATCGGTATGGACAGCGGGCGGTTCGACGTCAAGCTGTCTGGAATGTCACACGACGGGATATGTGCGCCGCACCGGAAATTATGATCATGTCGGCGTGACTTGCGCGGCATGTCACGGTGAAACACCGCTCACGCACCCGGATGAACCCGAACCGTACAGCGCAGCGGTTGATATCGAAAAATGTGGTAGCTGCCACCCGACAACGATCACGGAATGGGAAACCAGCCCGCACAGCGTCGATATGGCATGCACAAGCTGTCACACGCTGCACCCACAGGGAATCGCCGCCGAATCTGCGGAAGCTCTGTGCTTATCGTGCCATACTGATCCCCTGACCGGATACACACACACCGATCATCCTGACGAAGTCGCGTGCGTGGACTGCCATTGGCATCAAGGATCAGTCTCTCAGGAACATTTCGTCAACGGCTCACTGCTGCCCACCGGGCATGACAGCTTGGTCGAATCGAAAACATGTAATGCCTGTCACACTGAAAATGATCCCGACTGGCAGTTGATCAGCATGACACAGCCGCGCAGCGAAGCCGAACCGCTTCCCGAAGGGGAAATTGTCGGCGCAGAATTTGCGCTCATGGATGTGCTTATGGGCTTGATCCTCGGTGCAGGATTGGGTGCGGTTATCGTCGCGGTGGTCTACGCAACGATCAAAGGGCGCTAACGTTACGGTATACTATACATTCTAGAGCTGCGCCGTGGGGCGACTGTATAGGGTCGCCCATTTTGTTATAAAAACAACGCTGGATCAGGATGCTTATGGTTTATCGCTTCGCCCTAGAACGCCAAGATTACCAAGATTTCGCGGCAGGGAGCGTTTTCATAGGATTGCCGGGGCATCCTGCGTTCCCAGTTCGGCTGACCAGTGAAATTTTCCAGCACTGCCTTGAACAACGACACCTTGATGGACAGATTGGTCCATGTCGGGTTTACGATCCATGCTGCGGTGGGGGATACTTGCTTGCCACGCTAGCGTTTCTGCATTGGCACGATATAACAGAGATTGTCGGCTCAGACATCGAGCCAACAGTGCTTGGAGTGGCAGCTCAGAATCTAGCCCTCCTGAATCCGGAGGGGATGCAGCGGCGCATCGAACATATCCGGGCGATGATTGGACAGTTCGACAAACCCTCGCATAAGGAAGCCTACGAGAGCGCACAGCGGCTCAAATCTCGATTACTACAATCGCTCAAGAGTCATGCTATCACGGTGCGGACATTTAACGCCAACATCATGACTGACCGACTCACCGATCATTTTGCTGCGCGCGTCGATCTGGTCATTACCGATATTCCCTACGGCAGCCATGCCTCGTGGAGCGGACTGCCAAGCCATGCACGCTATGAGCCGTCATGGTATATGCTCCAATCGCTGCTCGACATCCTGACCCCACATTCTCTGGTAGCGATTGCCAGCAACAAACAGCAAAAAATCAGTCATGATCGTTATCGGCGCGTGAATCACTTTCAAGTCGGCAAACGTCGCGTCGTGATCTTAAAGCCTGAGTAGTTACACCAAACATGCCTATTCCCATAGATCCTGCACAACTGCTTCTCACGGTGATCAACCGCCTTTACAGCGCGGGATTGACCAATCTCTCCGGCGGCAATTTATCGATCCGCGAACCGGATGGCTCGATCTGGGTCACGCCGCGCGGAATTGACAAAGGCAGCCTTAGCCCCGACGATATGGTGCGCGTCCTGCCCGATGGCACAGCGCAAGGACGGCATGCGCCAAGCAGCGAACTGCCGTTTCACCGCGCCATTTATGCCCGCCGCCCTGATCTGCGTGCCGTTGTTCACGCGCACGCCCCGGCGCTGATTTCGTACAGCATCGCCCGCAAGCTGCCGAATACACGCCTGATGCCGAGTGTTTACGCGGTATGCGGGGACGCGGGACGCGCTCCGTATGCCCTGCCGGGATCTCCGCTGTTAGGCGAAAATATCGCCAGCGCTTTTGAAAAAGGCGCGAATGCGGTCATCCTTGATAATCACGGCGTGGTGACGGCGGGCGAAACAATCCTCGAAGCGTATCAACGGCTCGAAACGCTGCACACCTACGCCCGTTCAGAGATGGCGGCGCGCAGTCTGGGCGAACTCCGCCCCGCGCTGGAATACACATTCAGCTTTCCTGAACGGGAGATACCTACGTCATTTGCTTATGACTCGGAGCGGCGCGATCAGCTTGCGAACATGGCACAGCGCGCCATCGATCGCGGCTTGTTTGGCAGCGTGATCGGGAAAATGTCGATTCGCCTTGATGAATCATCGTTCTTGATCACCCCGCCGGATCGCGGGCTTGATCCGCTTCAGCCGGATGATCTCGTTCATGTACGCGATGGACTGCACGCCGCGATTTATCAGCGTCACCCGCACATCAACGCGATTGCGATTGCCAGCCCACCGTATTTAGGCGCGTATGCGCTGGTGGATCGCCCGCTGGAAACGCGAACGATCCCCGAAAGTTATGTGCTGCTGCTCGATGCGCCGACGCTCCCGTATGCCAGCACCTTCGCGCAGATCGCGGAGGTGGTTGGGCGGCGCGCTCCGATCGTGATCCTGCCCCACTTCGGCGCAGTCGTGACGGGTGCAAATCCGCTCAATGTACTGGATCGCCTCGAAGTTGCGGAAATCACCGCCCGTTCGTTGATCGAAACCGCGCCGCTCGGCGGGTTGGTTCCGATCACCGGAGACGATTTGATTGACCTCGAACGCGCCTTCGCAAGCTGGATACAGACTTAAGCCTAACGGTGTGCCGCCGCAACTTCCGCGAAATACTTGGCGCTGTCTTTGGGATAGCGTTTTTGTGTGGCGAAATCGACGTAGACGATTCCAAAGCGCTTTGAATAGCCGAACGACCATTCAAAGTTATCCAGTAAGCTCCACACGAAATAACCGACGAGCGGCACACCATCGCGGATCGCATGGCTTGCCGCGTCAAAATGCCCGCGCAGATACGCGGTGCGGCGTTCGTCGTGAACCTGTCCGTCATCGGTGAGCGTATCCGCGAATGCCGCGCCGTTTTCGGTGATGTAAATCGCATTCGGGCGGTAATCGCTGTACAAGCGCTTGAGGAGCGCATAAAGCCCCTGCGGATAGACTTCCCATCCCATTTCGGTATATTCACCAGGCGGGTTGATCCCCGCCGCTTGAAGCAGCGGAACGCTTCCGTCGTGCTGGATTACCGAGCGCGTATAGTAATTGATGCCGAGGAAATCGATCGGCACGTTGATCAGTGCCATATCCCCCGGCTCGATTTGCGGAAGATGTTCTTCCCATAATTCGAGCATATCTGACGGGTAATGCCCGCGAAAAACAGGATCAAGAAACCAGCGATTGTGGAGTCCGTCATAACGGGTGGCGGCTTCAAGATCAGTCGGGCGCATCGTTGCGGGATCAACATGCGAGAGGTTAAGCGTAATCCCTACCTGTGCATCCGGTACGATGGTGCGGATACGCTCGACGGTTTTACCATGCGCGATCAAGGCATGATGCGCGGCTTGGAGCGCGGGAGTCGGGACTTCGGCAGTCTCGCCCGGCGCATGAACACCAAACACATACCCCAACCACGAAAACACCCACGGCTCATTGAGCGTGATCCAATGTTTGACGCGATCACCAAGCGCCTGCACAACGGTTTCGGCATAATTCACGAAATCGTCGATAATCCCGCGCTGCTTCCACCCGCCCTCGTCTTGAAGTGTCTGCGGCAAATCCCAGTGATACAGGGTGATATACGGCGTAATGCCATTGGCGAGCAGTTCATCGACGAGCGAACTGTAAAACTGCAAGCCTGCTTCGTTGACCGCGCCGCGCCCGGTGGGATAAATCCGTGCCCACGCTATCGAGAAGCGGTAGACTTTGCAGTTCAACGATTTGAGCAGCGCCACATCGTCGCGCCAGTGGTGATAATGATCGCATGCGACATCGCCTGTGTCGCCATCGACCACACGCCCCGGCGTTTTGGAAAAAGTGTCCCAGATTGATACGCCGCGTCCATCTTCGCCAGCAGCCCCTTCGATTTGATACGAAGCGGTCGCAGTCCCCCAAAGGAACTGTGCTGGAAATTGAGGGTCATTCATGATTGCTCCTATTGTTCAGAATGTGAATGCGATCAGACGGGCATTCGTCATCGATTGCCGCCGTAATCGCGCTGTAGATCGCAAATGTAAAGTCGATTTTTACAAAGCTCTGACAAGAGACTAATGAGAGTCTTTGATAATACGGTGAGCTTTGCGGTTAAGCTAAGTGCATACACCCACGTCATGTGCATGTCAAAGGATGTGATTCTATGGTAACACCTATGCGCCGTCTCGTCAGCGGAGTTGTTCTCGCGTTGATGTTGCTAGGAGCATTTTTACTCGGTAATGCTGTGATGACGGGCAGTGCGCAAGAACCCGTCGTGTTCCCCGATCAACCTCTTTTTGAACAGGTCATCCCCGAAAACGCCACTGCTGAAGAACGCCTGTTAGCAGAAATTTACGCCCGTATCAGCCCGTCCGTTGTTTCGATTAATGTCGTTTCCAGCCTGCCAACCAGCGATACGCTGGAGACGCCTGAAGAAGAAGGATTTGTCGAAGCGACCGGAACCGGATTCATCATCGATCAGCAGGGGCATATCGTCACGAACGCGCATGTCGTTCACGGCGCGACCCAGATCGAAGTTAATCTGTTTGATGGGCGCATCGTCCGCGCCGAAGCCATCGGCATCGATCTTGATAGTGATATCGCTGTGATTCAGATTGATGTTCCGGCGGATACGATCACACCGATTACATTCGGCGACAGCGACCGTTTGTTTATCGGTCAGGAAGTGATCGCCATTGGCAGCCCGTTTAACCAACCGTGGACGATGACCACCGGAATCATCAGCGCGCTTGGTCGCACGATACGCGGTCAGAATCAAT
>CALBRY010000348.1 GCA_937927665.1 uncultured Chloroflexota bacterium | reverse complement strand
GGCGGGTAAATCTCCGCATTTGACGATCGGCGGATGGGGACATTTCAGCCATTTGTTCTTGATGCTCAATACACCGAAAACCGCGCTGGCGTGGTTTGATACCCATCTGAAAGGGAAACCTGCCCCCGCCGCTCCACCTGTCAGGCTGTACGTGATGGGCGAGGAAAAATGGCGCAGTTTTGATCAGTATCCGCCCGCCAGCAAAACCACCCCGTTTTATCTCAACTCCGGCGGGCAGTTGAGCGCGCATGCGGTCACAGGTGCGCCGGACAGCTTTTGTTATGATCCGCAGCACCCAACACCAATTATCGGCGGGACGCAGTTCTCACCGGATGCCGGACGACGCAGCAGCCGCCAATTGGTGCGGCGCGCTGATGTGCTGGTGTATACGTCTGCCCCACTCCGTGAGCCGCTGACGGTGATCGGACAGGTTGCGCTTGATCTCACCGTCTCAGCGGACGGCGGCGCGGATTTTTGGGCGCGTCTGTGCGATCTAACCCCTAACGGGAGGCTGATCACGGTATGCGACGGGCTGTACCACCTGAAGCCGGATCAATGCAGCGGATCACCGCAGCGAATCACGGTCGATCTGTGGGCGACAGCGTACCAATTCAAAACAGGTCACGCACTGGTGATCTTGGTCAGCGGCGGCGCACATCCGCGCTGGCTGCGGAACAGCGGCGGCGAAAATCCGCTCACCGATGCGGTGCTAAAGCCGGTTCACCATACCCTTTATTACGATCTCGATTGCCCGAATACGCTCCGCCTGCCCGTGATCCCCGACGCCAATTAAACGCATCAACGATGCGTTCTCTCTGCGTATACTCCCAAAGAAGTATGGTTTGTAATACAGTATTCGCTCAAATATCATGGAATCTACGCGGTTTCATGCACTTATAATAAGGAGGGGGATCAGACGCTTTGCGAAGGTGATGACGAGATGCGCGCAAATCTGACTCAATGGTTCAATTACAGACGCGACTTTAGTGTGCGGCTGGGATTGTCAGTTGGCGCGATCATTCTCGGAAGTGCGCTCGTTTTGAGCGTCGCACTCGTGATCACACTGCGATCATTTTGGAGTGATGCACGCGGTCAAGCATTTGCGGAACTCGCCTATCATATGGCGGATAAGCTGGATCGCGGCATGTTCGAACGCTACCGCGAAATCGTCCAATTGGGCGAGCATGTCGCCTCCGACCGCACTGATCTGCGCCCTGACGAACTGCGCGAACACCTTGAAAGCATCCAAGAAACCTACCCGTATTACGCATGGCTCGGCTTTGCCAACGTTGAAGGCAGTGTTATTGCCGCGACACATGGCATTCTCGAAAACGTGAGTGTATCGGCGCGTCCGTGGTTCACCGAAGCGCAAACCGCGCCTTATATTGGCGATGTTCATGATGCTGTGCTGCTTGCACCTTTTTTATCGACCGGGGATGGCTCCCCGGTGCGCCTCGTTGACCTGAGCACACCGATGTACAGCGCAGACGGCGACTTGATCGGCATTCTTGGCGCACATCTCAGTTGGGATTGGGTGGAGGAGGTCCGCGAGTCGATTCTTGAGCCGCTGCGCAACCGGAGCTTGGTCGAAACAACGGTCATCGGGCAGAGCGGGACGATTCTCCTCAGCCGCTTTCCTGAAATGTTTGGCATCTTGTGGAATCTCGCTGAAATCCCGCCGGACTCCGGGATGGGGTTTGTGTTAGGCACCGAGGAAAACATGCCGATTCTGGTCGGATATGCACGTACCGAAGGGTTGTCTGCATACCCCGGTCTGGGATGGACGGTGATCGTCAGCCAGCCATTTGAAATCGCGCTTGAATCCGCGCACGGGCTTGGGCTGAAAGTGTTGATCGTCTTTGTGGTATTCGCCAGTTTGATCGCATTCGTGGCGTTTCTCAACGTGCGATTGATGCTTCGACCGATCGTCGCGCTCGCGGCGGCGGCGGATAGGATTCGCCCGGATGATCCGGAGGCGAATCTGCCGATTATTTCCGGCAAAGATGAGATCGCGTCACTGTCACACAGTCTGCATACGATGTTCAGCGCACAGAAAGCGTATCAAGAGGAGATCAAACGCTACAGCACGGAACTCGAACAGCGCGTCAGCGATCGCACCGCCGAAATCGAACTGCTTCTGGGAACAACACGGGATGCGCTGGAACGTGAGCGCGCTCTCAATATGCTCAAGGCACGGCTGACATCGCTCATCAATCATGAGTTTCGGACGCCGCTGGCGGTGATCCTCTCGTCGGCGTCGATGATGCAGGTCTACGAAGATCGTATGACATCGGAGAAAAAACGGGAGCATCTCAAACGCATTGAAGCCAACGTCAATGACCTTGATGCACTGCTCGATGAGGTGATGACCCTGAGCCGCACTGAAACGATCCCGAATCAGATGCCGCGTGTGCCAGTGGACATCACGGCGATGGCGCAAGAAGTGATCAACGAGTTTCAAAACACGACTGAACGGCACACAATTTTGCTGTCGACCGAGGGTGATCCGAGGCTCATCGCCGTACACGAGAAACTTCTTAAACACGCGATCACGAATCTCGTCTCAAACGCTCTTAAGTATTCTCCGAACGGCGGCACGGTGAGGGTGCGCGTGAGCTATGGCGAAATGCTCGAAATCTCGGTCGAAGATCAAGGGATCGGGATCGAAGAGGATGATATTGCTCGTTTGTATCAGCCGTTCTTCCGGGGGAAAAATGCCGCCGGGATCAAGGGGACGGGATTAGGTATGGTGATCGTCAAGCAGGCGGTGGACGCGCACTGCGGAACGATCACCCTCACGAGTCAAATCGGGATCGGATCGACCTTCGTCATTTCTATTCCCATGACGTAACCCGCGCTTATGGCTCCAATGTGTAGCGGTACTGCGGCGGGAGCAGATCGCCCGCTTTGCCGCGCAGTTCACGCGATGCGCGCTGCGCCCAGTGGGAATCGCGCAGCAGTTCGCGCCCCAACAGCACGAGATCAGCGCGTTCTTCTTGAATGATTTGATTCGCGTGGTGGGGTTCGCTGATCAAGCCAACGGCGGCGGATGCAATCCCGCTTTCGCGCCGGATCGCTTCGGCAAACGGGACTTGATACCCCGGCGCGGTTTGGATTTTGACCCGCGCGGTTCCGCCAGAACTACAATCGACCAGATCAACGCCCGCCGCTTTGAGGCGATGCGCCAGCGCAATCGAGTCTTCAAGCGTCCACCCACCCTCGACCCAATCGGTACATGACAGCCGCACCGCCAGCGGATAAGCCTCACCCCATGCGCGCCGCACGACGGAGACAGCTTTTAGCAGCATGCGGATTCGGTTCTCGAATGTGCCGCCGTATTCGTCATCGCGCTGATTCGAAATCGGCGATAAAAAGCTGTGCAAGAGATATCCATGCGCCGCATGAATTTCCAGCCATTTAAAGCCTGCTGCACGCGCCCGGCGCGCCGCTTCGCTGAAGCCGAACAGTACATCGGCAATCATTGTGTCGTCCATCAGCGCCGGTGTGGGATAACCTTCGCCAAACGGGATCGCGCTGGGGGCGATTGGCTGCCAGCCGTCATCCTGCCCGTACAGCGATTTACCGCCGTCCCACGGGCGCTGTACCGAGGCTTTGCGCCCTGCGTGCGCGATCTGGATTCCGGGGATTGCCCCGCTCCGTTCGATCACGCTGACCAGCCGCCCCATGCCTTCGAGATGATCTTCCGCCCACAAGCCGAGATCGTGCGGCGTGATCCGCCCCCGCGCTTCGACTGCCGCCGCTTCAACGAGGATCAAACCGCACCCACCCGCCGCACGCGCGCCGTAATGGCTGATATGCCAATCATTGACCGTGCCGTGATAGGCGCTGTACTGGCACATCGGCGACATGCCGATCCGGTTGCGGATGGTGACGCCGCGCAGCGTGAACGGCGAGAATAGATCAACCATGACTGCCGCCTTTTCTGAACACGGGAATCACTTCGCGCCCGATGAGATCAAGCGCTTTGAGCGGATCATCACCGAGCGGCGGACCAAAACTCAAATGCTGCGCGCCGAGCGAAACCAGATGCTCTAAACGCGGGATCAAATCGGCAGGCGTTCCCACAACGCCGATCTTGAGCATCTGCGGCGTGACCATCGCCGCCGCCCGCTTGAGATCGCCGTCACGCATCGCCGCCGCTTCGATGGAGCGGAAATCGTCCTGGGTTAAGCCGAGTCGATCCCAGATCAGCGGACTCATCGCATGACCGTAATAGGCGATTTTTTCGCGCAGAACGCCTTCGGCGGCGGCGCGATCATCGCTCAACGATACCCAGATGCACGCCGCGAGATCGATTTGATCAAGCGTGCGACCGGACTGTGCTAATCCTTCGTTGACATACGGCAGAACGGTTTCGAGATGTTCCGGCGGCAGCAGAAGCGGTAAACCGCCGTCCGCCAGCGCACCGATCGCCGTCAGCATTTTGGGCGACATCGCGCCGAGATAGATCGGGATGCGGCGGCGCGGCGGCTCGAAGCGCAAATATGCCTCGTCCGTCCATTTGAGGAATTTACCATCCATCGCCACTTTTTCGCCCGCCAGCAAACGCCGGATCGCAGTGACGGACTCGACAGCGGCGGTGTACGGTGCGGCGGCATCAATGCCGATCCACTTGAGGAATTCGCCCGCGCCCGACGAAATACCGAGGTTGAAGCGTCCGCCGCTTGCTTCATCGAGGGTCGCCGCCATCATGGCGATTTCTGCCGGATGAATTGTGTACGGGTTGACGATACACGTCCCGATCTCGATTCGGGTGGTAGCGGCGGCGATCGCCGTCAAGATCACAGGTGCGGAGCGGAGAAATAGGTCATCGCTGACCCAGAATTGGTCGATTCCAGCGGCTTCGGCGGCTTGCGCCAACCGGATATAATCCCGCACGGGCAGATCATTGTTGAAGCGTACGCTAAATTTCACCGAAAAATGCCTTCAATGGGTTTGACGTTAAGGCAAGAGCATAACGCAAACATGCTAACCCGCTAAGACCACCTCGCGCCCCTTGCGGTTAGCTCGTCGCTTGAATGGTCGCGCCGCAGTGGGCATCCACTTCGATTTCGATTAAGTGCTGCGGATCAACCAATTTGCTGA
>CALBRY010000347.1 GCA_937927665.1 uncultured Chloroflexota bacterium | reverse complement strand
TCAAAATCCCGCTGATGGTGCAGGCGTTTACGATCAGCATCTTTTTGACGCTGCGTAACAGCTTCATGGTGTTTGATGTCAACCTGTCACTAACGCGAGGCGGACCGTTCCGTTCGACCGAAATGGCGACGCTGCATATCTACAATGAAGCGTTTATCAGCCAGCATTTCGGCACTGCACAGGCACAGGCGATCATTCTTTTCGTCATCGTGGCAGTTGTTGCGACTACGCAGGTGATCATTTCCAAGCGTCTGGAAAGTAGGGCATTATGAAATTCAAGAGAATGGGCGTTTTGATCGCCGCAGTATTTCTTGCCCTTTTCTATCTGTTTCCGTTCGTGGTGGTATTGTTGAACTCGCTTAAGGGGCGCGTCGAAGTTTTGCGCGATCCGCTGGCACTGCCGACGAGCCTTGACTTTTCCAACTATACCGACGCGTTCACACGCATGAATTACAGCACGACGTTCGTCAACTCGCTGATCGTCACGGTGCTTTCGATCGTCATGCTGACGATATTTCCGTCGATGCTCGCCTATTATCTGGCGCGCTTTGAAAACCTTGCCACCAAGATCGTTTTTATTCTGCTGGTCGTGTCGATGATTGTGCCGTTTCAAGCGCTCATGATCCCGTTTGCCAGCATTTATGGTCGGTTGAGTCTGCTGAATAACCGCTGGTCGCTGATTTTCTTCTATCTTGGTTTTGGTGTCAGCTTATCGACGTTTCTCTATCATGGATTCATCCGCACTATTCCAATTGCACTCGATGAATCGGCAGCCATTGAAGGGGCGAACAAGTTCCAGATTTTCTGGAAGATTATCTTTCCGATTCTGCGCCCCACCACCGCGACGATCATCATCCTGAATGCGCTCTGGATATGGAATGACTATCTGCTGCCGTCGCTGGTTTTGTTCATCAATGACCGAACGCTGCCGCTGTCTACGTATTCGTTTTATGGGCAGTACACCAGCGATTACGGGGTGGCAATGGCAGGCTTGATCCTGTCGATCGCGCCGGTGATTGTGTTCTACATCTTCATGCAGCGGAACATTCTTAAAGGTATTGCAGAGGGTGCAGTCAAATAGACTCTGTTCCCCCTTCCAACTGGATTGACCGATCCCAACGGCGTGATTCAGTGGAAGGGGACATATACAACCCCTTTGGGGCATGCTGCCAACCCACACACGTTCTTTGACATTTTGTATCGCGCGCGATACAATCTTACACGATACACATGAGTATGGAGAACGCAGGATGACCACACCGAACAAAACCAACGTTATTCAAACCCTGTTCCGGGTGTTGTTGGGAGCGAGTCTGCTCTTCGCGGGCACTTCACATCTCACCGTCGCGCGTACCGAGTTTTTGGCGCAAGTGCCTAATTGGGTGCCGCTTGACGGCGATCTCGTCGTCGTCCTATCCGGCATTGTCGAACTTGTCCTCGGCGCGTCGCTGATCTTTTTGGGGCGCTACCGGGTCGCTGTCGGTTGGATCGCTGCCGCTTTCTTTGTGGCGATTTTCCCCGGTAATATCTCGCAGTACATCAACCGAATTGATGCATTTATGTTGAATACCGACGAAGCACGCGCGATCCGGCTTCTGTTCCAGCCTGTGCTGGTCATCTGGGCGCTGTGGTCTACAGGAGCATGGCAGGCGTGGCGCAGCCGCCGCGCAGATCCATCCAATGTGGAGCACGGGAAAAGTGTCTGACAACGCACACCGGCTGCGAATTCTAGGATTTTTCGGGCATCGTTCGTACAATAACCGATGTCCTCTGGATGATCTTTCGCCCGGTGATTTGTCTCGTGAAGCGAGCGCTTATGAGCTATGAACAGCTCCGGTTGGAAAATCAGATTTGCTTTCCGATCTACGTTGCATCGCGGCTGTTTGTGCGAGAATATCAGCCGTATCTTGATGCGTTGGGGATCACATATCCTCAATATCTTGTGCTGATGGTGCTGTGGGAAACGGATCACCGCACCGTCGGCGAGATTGCCGAGCGTCTGCTGCTCAACACCAACACGGTTACACCGCTGTTAAAGCGAATGCAGGTGCAGGGATTAATCGCGCGAGAGCGCGCCGAAGATGACGAGCGTAAGGTGATGGTCGCCCTCACCGAGAAAGGGCAGCTGCTCCAAGCGGATGCCGCGAAGATTCCTGAACTATTCGTCTCCAGCCTCCTCTCCGATACGATGAGCTTGGAGGAATTGAAAAACCTGCGCGATAGGCTCTCCGTCCTCATCGATCACCTCAGCAAGCGTGATGAGTGAACTCATTTTCCGTCCGTTCGCACATGCTGATCAGTCCAGTGTTCGTGCGCTCATCTTGACCGGGCTTGCTTCACGGTTTGGTACGCTTGATGAATCGCTGAATCCTGACCTGATCGACATCTGGTCTACATATGTGGCTCCCGGTGATACGTTTCTCGTGGTGGAACTGGACAGTGTGATCGTCGGCAGTGGTGCGCTCATCCGTGAGAACGGTAGTGATATCGTTGGGCGAATTGTGCGCGTATCAGTTGATTCAGCGTATCAGGGAAAAGGGATCGGGCGGCGGATCAGCCAAGCATTGATTGAGATGGCTCAACAGCGTGGATTCAAAGAAATTCTGGTTGAAACAAACGACGACTGGGAGAGCGCACTGAAACTCTACCAATCGCTCGGCTTTCAGGAATACGCGCGCATACCGAATCCCCAGTTCGGCTTTGTGGAAATCCATATGCGGCTGACTGTGTGACGCGGATAGACGTTTTTCCGCGCTTCCAGTGAGCTTTAGCAGGAGTAGAAAGAGTCGTTCCCATGTTCAATAGATTTACTTTCAAAACAGCCTTCATCATCTGTCTTTGCTGCCTGATAGGGAGTTTTCGTTTGTCCACAGTATCCGCTCAAGAATCCTTCGTATTCGGGGATTTGCTCCCCGATGCCCCGGAACTCGCCGCCCGTGGTGATTATTCGGTGGGTGTCCGCACGCTCAACTTCATCAACCCCAACCAGATCGATATCCTCAACCTCTCCGAAGCGAACCCCGATCCCCGTTATGATCGTCCGCTCACGGTTGAAATCTGGTATCCTGCTGTGATCCCTACAGGCGCGGAGGAGATCACCACCTACGAGAGTCATTTAGGACGCGCCGACGAAAATAATGTCGAGCCGTTCACGTTCACCGGGCGTGCGCTCCGTGATGCCGAACCGGACGCAAGCGGCGCATCCTACCCGCTGATCATTGTTTCGCACGGCTTCCCCGGCTCACGCTACATGATGAGCTATTTAACCGAGAATCTCGCCTCAAAAGGGTATATCGTTGCTGCCATCGATCACACCGATGCGACATTCGCGGATACGGGGAGCTTCTTCAGCACGCTCATGAACCGTGCGCTCGACCAGAATTTTGTCCTCAACGAAATCGCTAGACTTGACACGACGGAAGGTTTCCTCAACGGGCTGGTTGACGCGGATAACACCGCTGTCATCGGTTATTCGATGGGCGGCTTTGGCGCGCTCAATGCTGCTGGTGCGGGTTATAACGCTGTGCTTCAGCGTTTTCTCCCTGTGATCACGTCACGCATGGCGGGGAATCCCGATTATGAAGCCTCGCTGGATGCGCGGATCAAAGCGGTTGTCGTCTTTGCGCCGTGGGGCGGTGACTTGAGCGCGTTCGGTTTAGCGGGTACAGGCGTGTGGGATGATGAAGCCCTCGGCGGCATCGATATTCCTTCGCTGTGGATCGCGGGAGACATCGACGATGTTTCCGGCTATCAAGCCATCGTTCGCCTGTTTGATAATGCGGTGAACTCCGAACGTTACCTGCTCACCTACGAAAACGCGCTGCACAATGTCGCACCTAATCCGCCGCCCGATCAGGTACGCAATTTTGCGGATTACGAGCGCTATTCCGAACCCGCATGGGACGAACGCCGCATCAACAACATCAATCAGCATTTCGTCACCGCTTTCCTAGATCAATACCTGCGCGGTGTAGACCATACGCGCTATTTGCAGCCCGCTGTCGAATACGCCAATGAAGGTGACACTGCCAATAACACCTATTGGGCGGGATTCCTTCCGCGTACGGCGACGGGAATGCACTTACGCTATCAGGCGGCACAGGGGAACTAACCCGCGTTTTGGACTGTGCAAACACGACGCGAGAATGGATGAATCACGTTGGGATCGGCTTGATATTCACACTCAAGCCGATCCAGCCCGCCTTGGTTTAGAGGGCATTCTGGCGGGGATCGTCTATCCCGGTAACCGGGTTCGTCCACGACGACAGCACGATCGATGTTGTTACATTTCCAAAAAGCGACAGGTTGTTAACCAGCACTTCCACTGCTTCGATAGAATCCAGCGCGGCTTTGATGAAGACATCTCTATCGCCGGTGATATGGCAGCACTCGATCACCCCCCGCTGACGCAGCGCAAATTCGCTGATCGGGGCACACTGCCCGTTTTTCGAAACCACCTGAATAAACACCGTGATCGGCAGCCCCAGCTTGCGCGGATTGACCTCCGCGTGATAGCCCGTGATCAAACCTTCTTCTTCCATGCGATGCACCCGTTCGGCAACCGCAGGCGCAGTCAACCCGATACGCCGCCCGATCTCGGTAAAAGAAGTGCGCGCATTTGCCTGCAATTCGCTCAAAATACGCAAGCTGATGTTGTCGAATCCAGATCGTGAAGCATCCATCGCCAAACCCTTTCAAATCAACGCCGAAGTGCTCAAAATGCTTTATGCCCTGTCTGGTGCGTTTCGCTCATCGAGCATACGCTTGAGCAACCGAATCGATGCTTCTATTTTGCAGGAGAATCTTATGAGCAGCGTGCCGTACTTCAATCAAGTTGCCGATCAATGGGATGATTTGCGCCAAGCATTTTATTCTGAAACCGTGCGCGAGGCAGCCCTAGCGGCGGCGGGAGTCCAAACCGGAGAACACGCAGCAGATATCGGCGCTGGCAGCGGATTCGTGACTGAAGCGCTTACAGCGGCAGGATTAAGCGTCGCCGCCGTCGATCCCTCTGAGCGGATGTTAGACATCATGCGGCAGAAGTTCGCAGCGAATACGCAGATTACGTATCAACTCGGCTCGGCGGAGCATCTGCCCCTCAGCGATGCCAGCGTGCAGTACAGTTTCGCCAACATGTGTTTACATCATGTAGAAACACCGCTGGAGGCAATCCGGGAAATGGCGCGCATTTTACGTCCCGGCGGAAAACTCGTTATCACCGATCTCGACACGCACGATTTTGCATTTCTCAGAGACGAGCATCATGATCGATGGATGGGATTTCAGCGCGAGGATATCATCCGCTGGTTCAACGAAGCGGGTTTGATCGATGTCAGCGTCACAAGTGTTGGCTCAAACTGCTGTGCCGATTCGGAATGCGGGACACAGCAAGCCATCGTGAGCATTTTCCTCGCGGTTGGCACGAAACCCGCCGCAAGTTCCACCTGATAAAAAGGGCGGCGCGTTCAACGATTGGTGTACGCGCGCCCTTCGATGAACGCATTCACCCATTCACGTATATCGTCGTCAACAACCCGCCCCGCCGCTGTTACGGCTGCCAGCATCGCCGCTTGATCCATGTCCGGATTTTTGGCGAGGCGGGCGATAAAGCTCATGTTGGCGGTGAGTGACTCGAACTCGCTCCGGCTCATAATGCTGCTGTTGTGACCTTCGATATACCACTGTGCATCAAATGTGAGCAGGGTGTCGATCAACGCCAGTGTGCGATCCGGTGTGTAATACCATGCTGGCGCATAGATCGCTGGATACAGGCAGTCCCCCAGAAACAGCACCCGATCCGGCTCGATAGATATCACACACGAGTCGATCGCATGATCGCCGCCGACATAACGGACACGGCAGGTAACATCGCCCAATTGAAAATCAACTGCGCTCTCAAAGATCACATCCGGCATCGGGATCTGAATGCTGCGCGGCGCGGGCAGTTCGAGTTTGATGTTATCCGCGCAGAAAGCGATTTCTTCGCCTGTTTTTACACGGGCATCAAGCGCGGCATCGCTCCAGTCATAGCCCGCTAACACCTTGAGTTGATCCCATGTGCGCTCGTGGGCGATCACAGGTACGCCGATCTCTGCCGCGCCGAATACATGATCCCAGTGCCAATGTGTCAGCGCGATCCGGTGCGGTGCATTCACGCCCGCGTGTTTCAGCGCATCAAGAAATAAGCGTGCGTGTGCCGCCGATGCGCCAGCATCGAGCATCAGCGTTTCATGCGTCCCCACCACCGCCGCCAACGACGGGCGATCCGGTTTGCCGGGGGACATCCAATAAACATGATCGGTAAGCTTGCTCAGTTGGGTTTCGGACATAAACTCGCAATCGACGCGGCAGCGCGTATGGGATAATCAGATACGCTATCATACCGGTATTTTCCGGTTCTAGAAACTAAGGTCAAACTCATGGCATTGACGCTCAATGATGATGTTCGGGAGCTTCTGAAGAAGCCTCAAATTGCCCGCTTGGCGACCATCGGCGCGAACGGTTTTCCGCATATTACGCCGCTCTGGTTCTTATTCGAGACGGATCGCGACGAAATCGTGATCATGGCGGATCGCACAGCGCGGAAAGCGAAGAATTTGTTATCAAATCCGCACGGCGCGTTACAGGTTGGTGGTGATCCGCTGCCCGCTGGTCAGGATGGTTACACACGCGGAGTTCTGCTGCAAGGCGAATTCGCCGTCGAAGATGATCCGGGTCATGCGGTGACAGCCCGCATTACGCGCCATTATTTGCAGGGTGATGCCGCCGATCACATGCTGGAGATGTGGAAAGATGATGATATCGTCGTGCTGCGGATGATCATTCAAAAGGTCATTCAGGTTGCCGGGTAGGTGGAAATTCCCGGGCGGCAGCCTACAACGCAGCACTGCCGCCCGGCTATGCGCGCTGTACGCCCCATGTTTGGCAGGCTGGAAGATTGCTGTCGATGTTTGCGACAAGATATTCAGCGGCGCGGGAGCATCTTCCGCCGAACAACTGCCAAATTCGCATTAATGAGCCTCCTATGGAGCTGTGATACGATTGTTGGCAGGGAAGCATACAGTGTGCAGCGAATCAACGCTCTACCATTCGAAAGCAAAAAGGGAAGAAAGATCACCCGCATGAATGACAAGAAACCGGGTTTCACGTCGATCGATGAGTACATAGCGACTTTTCCCGAAAGCACGCAAGCCATTCTGCAAGCCGTGCGCGCAGTGATCAAAGCCGCCGCGCCGGATGCAAAGGAGAAGATCAGCTATCAAATGCCGACCTTTGACCTAAAAGGGAATCTCGTCCACTTCGCGGCATTCAAGAATCATATCGGGTTCTACCCCGTGCCGAGCGGAATCGAAGCCTTCAAAGAAGAGTTATCCGTCTACGAAAATGCTAAGGGCAGCGTCCAATTCCCGATCGATCAGCCGATGCCGATGGATTTGATCACCCGGATCGTCAAGTTCCGCGTCGAAGAGAATTTGAAAAAAGCCGCTGAAAAATCCAGCGGCAAGAAACCCAAGTCATAAAAGCGTGTTCGTTAAGCGCGGTTCAGCGCCGCCGCCCACTCGATCAGCCGTTCATCTGATCCATACGCGCCAGTGATTTGAATCCCGAGCGGCAGTCGATCGCTGCCCGTCCCCATCGGCAGAGTCAGCGCCGGAAGCCCGGTAAATGACCACGGTAGGTTCATCACCGAATTTCCGGTGGATTCCAACCCGTGCGGGGCTGTCCCCGTCGCGGCGGGACTCAACCACAAATCGATTGCCGCTTCGCCCATGTGAGTTTCCAAACGGCTGCGAACTTCGATTTGCATCAATCGCATCTGTGCAGCCGTTTCGTCAGAAACAGACTGTCCCCGCTGGATCAAATCGACAGAGCGCGGGCGATACTGCTCGGAAAACGCCTCGTACCATGCCGCGTGAACTTTTGCCGCTTCGAACGCCATCAAGCGCTGTGCGTAATCATTCACCGCTTCGATATCTTCAAGCATATTCACGCGCTTGACCACAAAGCCTGCTTTTTCGACCTGCGCGATTCGGCGCTCAAAGGCGGCGATCATCTCCGGTGAGGCTTGCGCGAGATACGCACCATCGATCACACCGAACGTCGGGCGTCTGCCGCGATCCGCCTCGTCGATCGGCTTCCATTCTTGGCACAGGAGCGGTGCAACGAGCGTCATTCCCGCCAAGTCTTGTGTGAATAAGCCGACATGATCGAGCGAGCGCGAGACCGGAACCACACCATCGGTCGAAATGCGCCCATAGCTCGGCTTGAAGCCGACGATCCCGCAGAACGACGCCGGACGGATCACCGATCCGATGGTTTGTGTGCCAATCGCCAGCGCGCACACCCCCGCCGCGACTGCGGCAGCCGATCCGCTGCTTGATCCGCCCGGTGTATGCGCCAGATTATGCGGATTACGCGTCGCTCCCGGTTCGATGTAGGCAAATTCCGCCGTGACAGTTTTGCCGAGGATCAGCGCGCCAAGCTGTTTGAGGCGCGTCACCACCGGCGCTTCTGATCCTGCGAATAACAGCGGCGACAGGGTTGATCCTGCCCGCGTTTCGAATCCGTCCGCCCGAAAAACATCCTTTACGCCCAACAGCACCCCGTAGAGCGGCGGACGCGCGGCGGGATCGGGATAATGCGCCTTGAGGGCGTTTACTTCCCAGCGCAGTCGATCGCGCCGTCCGCTTTCCGGTAAAAATGCCTGCATTTTTGGCTCGATCGATTTCAGGCGATCCAGCGCGGAATCGACATAGTCGCGCAGATCACGCGTACCGCTGCGGAGCTGGGCGGCGATTTCGCTTAAAGGAGCGGCTTGAATCGACATGGGACGGGAACTCCTGCAAATAGGGCTGCGAGTAGAAACACAATCATAGCGGACTTACCGGCGCGCTGATGCCCTAGATCGCTTCGCTCTCATTGAGCAGCGTCATCAGGATAGCGATCACTATAACGGCGGCGGATGTGGCACCCCACAAACTCCCGCTGAACACGCCGCCCAAAACGATGACAATCCCCGCCGCCAACACACTGTATTCATAGGCGATTTTGGGAAGCTGCATGCGCTTCATCTGCACCATTTCGATCGCTAAACACAGCGAAAGCGTGATCAAGACGGCGAGGGCGAACACCGTGCCTGTGATCGGATCAACCCATGTTTGCAGCGCGACGATGATCAACATACCCGCCGCTGTGATCGCAAACGGGACGGCAGCAGACGCGATAAACAGACGCATATTCGTTTGCGGGATGTACTGCCGCATATACGATTGATCGAGCTGTGCCCTGAAGCCCTGCACGATTTCACGCGGGCGCAACCCCAGCAGCACAAGATATAGAATCAGGAGCGCTGGCAGCGAAATTCCACCGCTGAGCCGCACGGTAAAAAGCACAGTCGAAACGAATGCGCCGCCGCTGAAAAAGAGCCGGACAATCGCCGCTGGTGAGAGCCGGATCAGCGTGGTGATGCTTTGTGCGATCAGCGCCGATGTTCCCAGTAAGCCTGTTGGCATCCGCTTGTAGATCACCCGTTTTCGACCAAGTATGTTTTGCCGCCGAATGCGCGCAATCACATCCGCCGCGATCACCCGCCCAAATGCACCCAGTTTTTGAATTCTGGCGTACATCTGACTGTCGGCGATCACCTTCGTCATCCGCAAGCGATTCCCGGCGGCGATCAGCACGATAAAGCCGATCATCATGACGATGATCAAGCCGCCCATCAAGACTGCGAATGCCTGATCGTCTGTGCTGCCCAACAGATTCACCCACGCTTGACCGGGCAGCAGCACGATTTGCGGAATCAGCGCCGCACCTGCGAGGACAATCGGCACAACCCACCAGAACATCAGGCGCGTTCGCAGCGCGGTGTAATTCTGCTTCAGCACCCCAATCGACCCGATCAGCACGCCGCTGGCATACACAAGGAAGAACGTGACCGCGAACGCCTTGAAGCCGATCAACCCGGCGGCGATCATATCGGCGTGCCATGTGAAGAACATCGCCGCCTGCGCCCCGATCATCGAAAGCGCCAGCGCGGGAATAAACAGCTTGACGACGAAATTGACAATCGTGATCATGCCGCGTGAAAGCGGCGCGGTGGCGATGTAATTCAAATCCGCCGAAGCAAGTTTGAGCGGCGGATCGCGCAGTACTTGAACCAGATAATAGACCTGAACGCCGAACACGATATACGGGATGAACGGCAGGAGTTGGTCGGTATCCGCGCGGTGCATGCTGCCGCTGGCTTGCAGCACTTGCCCCAGCACGTATGACCACATCGTGTAGATCCAACCCATCCAGAACAGCATCACATAAATCTGAACCGCGCGCGATTGATTCATCGAATCTAAACCGATCAAGCGCAGCCAATACCGGGATGACCGCCTGATCCGCTTGATTTCGAGGCGGGTAAGCAGGATCAGATCACGCATCATCGTCATCATCATTCAGCAGTTCTGCCAAGTTCAGCGTTTCGCCGGGCGTAATGCGCTCCACCTGCCCCTGCCGCAGATGCAAAATCACCTCCGGCATTTGATCGGCTGGTACGATGTGACTGCTGAACAGTACCGTATTGCCTTCGCCGACATACGTCTCAAGATTGCTCCACAAGATTTGATTGGATACCGCGTCGAGCGGTCCAAACGGTTCATCGAGGAGGAGAAGCGGCGGACGCACCAACAGCGCCAAACAGAGCGCCAGCTTGTAGCGCATCCCGCGCGAAAATGTGAACGGGAATGTGTTCCACTGCTCGATCAATTGGAAGGCGATCAGCAGTTCTTCCGCTTGTTCTGGCCACGATTCAATACGATGAAGCTGCCCGATGAACTGCAAATGCTCCCAAGCCGTCAGTTCGTCGTAAAAATCGGGCGTATCCGGCACAAGCACGACCTGACGCCGGAACGACTGTTCCTGTTTGCGAATCGAGATTCCGTTAACGGTGATGTTTCCCTTATCGGTCACTGACCAACCGGCAGCACAGCGGAGCAGGGTTGATTTGCCCGCTCCGTTTTGCCCGATCAGCATTCCGATTTGACGAGGCTCAAGGCGCACAGATACATCGTTTAGTACCTTGTGCGCCCCATAGTGATAGTGCAGGTTTTCGATATTCAGCATGAAGGCTCACTCTCAAGTGTTCCCTTCATTGTTATCGAAAACTTGGGCGCATTCTAGTGTTCGCGTAAATACAAAAACCAGTACACCGCTCCAACCATCACCATTCCGCCGATAATATTGCCAATTGTCACGGGAATTAGGTTCGCAATGAAGTTGATCAACGTGAGCGAATCGAGGTTCAAACCAGCACCCGCCGCGAATGTTGGATCAAAATTCTTGATCATCAAGCCGATCGGGATGAAATACATATTGGCGACACTGTGTTCAAACCCGGCGGCGACAAATGCTGTAACGGGAAACAGGATCGCAAGGATTTTATCGGTGGTGGTGCGCGCACCGAGCGTCAACCAGACCGCCATGCACACCAGCGCGTTACACAAAATCCCCAACGCGAGCGCCTGAACAAAACCGAATTGAACTTTTGTGTTGGCAATCGCCAGCGCGGTTTGCCCGACCGCGCCGCCGCCGAAATGATATTGACCACCCAAAAACACCAGCGCCGCTGTCACCAGCGACCCGATAAAATTCCCGATGTAAACGAGCGCCCAATTGCGGAGCAGCGCCCGCAAGCTGACTTTACGGCTTGCCCACGCGATCACGAGCAGAATATTTCCTGTGAACAATTCCGCCCCGGCAAGCACGATCAAGATCAGCCCGAGGCAAAATACCAACCCGAATAGGAGCCGTCCGACGCCATAAGGGAGTTGTGCCCCCGCTCCGCTGGACACAGCGATCGTGGCAAACAACGCACCGAGCGAGACAAATCCGCCCGCCAAAACAGCTTGTACGAGGGTGGTGATGGCGCTCATGTTCGCTTTGCGAACACCCATATCGGCGGCGCGCTGTGCGATTTCCGCCGGAAGCAGAGCATCAATGCGGGTTTCGATCATTTTAAGAATCACAAACTCTATTTACGTTCAAATACAGGAGATTTTAGCGCGTAGATACGGCGGACGGTATGAACAATGTCATCTGCGGCATAGTCGTTTGCACAGATCGGCGGCGTGGTCATCAATGGACTTAACGCTTCACACTGCCGCCCCATAGAATGACAGGGCATCCACGTTTTCCAGTATGAGGAATCACCAACGCATGCAGACCACATCCACGCGCCCTGCCACATGGTTGATCGTGCTTGCTTTCGCGCTTGTGTACCTGATCTGGGGATCAAGCTATATCGGCATTCGTTTCGCGGTGCAGTCGATTCCTCCGTTTTTCATGGCTGGATCGCGGTTTCTCGTCGCCGGGGTGATTCTGTTTGCGTGGGGCAGGTTACGCGGCGCACCGATGCCGACGCGCTCGAATTGGCGCGCGGCAGCAATCGCCACAACGCCGATGTTTCTGATCAATAACAGCTTGCTCGTGTGGTCACAATCGCAAGGGCTGCCGTCCGGGTTGGCGGCGGTCGTGATCGCCAGTACGCCGATGTGGGTTGTCTTGATCACATGGTTTTCGCCGGGTGGCAAACGTCCATCGTGGATGGTGATCGGCGGCATCACGTTAAGCACCATGGGGATCATCGCGCTGGCGAACCCCGAACAGGCGTTAGCGGCACACTTTAATCCGCTGCTCGTGCTTGCGCCGTTGATTGCTGCGATCGCGTGGGCGGTTGGATCGCTCTACGGACGCACCGCTGATTTACCGAAAGATGCGCCGCTTTCAACCGGGATTCAGTTGATGGTTGGCGGCGTGATGGTCTTGATTTTGAGCGCGATTACAGGCGACATGGGACAGTTTGATCCTTCGCAAGTCAAACCGGAGTCATGGTTCGCGTGGGTGCATCTCACGTTGATGGCGTCGATCGTCGCGTTCACCTCGTTTACTTGGCTGATGCGCAATATCACCCCTGCCCGCGTGATGACTTATGCGTATGTCAATCCGGTGATCGCCGTTTTTCTCGGTTGGATACTCGCCAGCGAAACGTTCGACGGGGCGACACTGCTTGCCGCCGCCGTGATCATCGGGGGAGTCTTCTTGATCGTCGCGGATCAAGGTCGGCGGCGGCAGGTATTGAGCGCAGACGCTAATCCTACTGAAGCGCGAGAAACGTTTCCCGGTAGACGGCGGCTTCCGCGTTGGTTAGATCGGCGCTCAACTGAAGCCACGCATTCTGGTTAGTGTAGGTATACACGACACTCCGGCGGGTTGCGGCATCGTTCCGCAGTGTTTCTACCCACGCCAGCCATTCCGCCATATCATCTTGCGATCCAAAAATCACGATCTGCCCGCCGTAGGGCGCGATCCGTGGGATTTCGAACACGAAGCGTTCGGTAAAGACGAGCGGCGCACCACCGCGCCCTGCCGATAAATCGCTGACCGCATTCTGGATCGGCAGCCCGGCAGCCGTAAGCGCATCCACCACCCGTTGAGCGGTAAAGCTGACAAATGGGCGCGGAGTCACCGTGGGGGGTGACTGCTGCGGCAGAATCGATGACATTTCCGAACAGGCAGCGGCGGACAGCATCAGCAAAACGGTGATTGCAGTCATCGCGAAGGAGCGATAAGGTTTACGCATTCCGATTTTTCCCTGTTCCCAAGTCACTCCATTATAGACGTCGCTTTTGGGCGGCGCACACACCCGGATAAAGAAAATGACAGTTGTCTATCACGAAAATGACGGTGATCTGAACATCCTGCTTGGCAAGACTGTGCAAGTGATCGGGTATGGCAGAATGGGGCGACCTGTTGCTCTCAACCTGCGCGACAGCGGAATCCGTGTGCTGGTCAGCGAACCGAGCGCGGAGAAACAAGCACGCGCGCGGCAGGAAGGTTTCGAGCCTGTTCCGATTGGCGAAGGTGCGGCGGCTGCCGATGTGCTGTTTCTGCTGCTGCGTGATGAAACCATGCCGCGCATCTATCTTGACGAGGTTTCACCCCATTTACAACGCGGTCAGGCGTTGATCTTCACGAGCGCGTACAACATCAGCTTCGGATTCATCGAAGCGCCGCCGTTCGTCGATGTCGGGCTGGTTTCGCCGCGCACTGTCGGCACAGCCGTCCGTGAGCGTTATTTGAGCGGTGAAGGATTCACCTCGTTCGTCGCGGTCGGTCAGCAGGCGACCCGCACCGCATGGTC
>CALBRY010000346.1 GCA_937927665.1 uncultured Chloroflexota bacterium | reverse complement strand
CGGACGCTATTTTCTGCCGCTCGTCCTGCCGGTCGCGCTGGTGATCGGCGCGCTCGTTGGTGCATGGTGGAAAAAGCGGCGGTTGTTGGCGATGGGCGCGCTGGCGCTGATTCTGGTCTATCAAGCGGCGGGGCAGATCACGACGGCAGCCAGCGAACCCGGTTTCACGACTCAATTTAACCTTGATACGCATATCCCCAACGATCAAGACGCGGCGCTGATCACGTTTCTTGACGGGCAGGGGATCACACGCGGGTATTCGCAGTATTGGATCAGTTTCCGGTTGGCATTCTTGACCGCCGAACGAGTCCAATTGAGCGCGGCACTCCCATACTTACCCAGTTTGCGGTATACCCCCATGGATGAGCGCTATCCTGCATACCGCGCGGCGGTTGATGCGGCGGAAAATCCCGCGCTGATTGTGGCGGAAACGTCGCCCAATGTCGCGGTGATCGGCGCGGCGCTGGAAGCGTGGTTAGACGCGAACGAAATCACCTGCACGCGTGAAAATATCGGGATGTACCGGGTTTATTACGCGTGTAGTCCGGTGCCGCGTCCGCCGTTTGTGTTGGAGACGCCGAATTCATAATTGAGGAGGACAGATGTTTAGCAAACTGCCGGAATACACAGCCCTGATGGATCAGCCGTGGAGTGCATTTGAGCCGTACTTCAGCGAGCTTTTAGCGGCGGAACTGACCGCTGATACGGTCGATTCATGGCTCAGCCAGTGGACGCGGTTGGCGGATATTGTGGTGGAAATTGGGGCGCGGCTGAATATCGCTGTTTCGCGCAGCACCGCCGATGCCGACGCTGAGCGGCGCTATCATCATTACATTGGCGAAGTCAGCCCCCATGCGCGCAAAGCATCGAATGCGCTGAAAGAAAAACTGCTTGCCAGCGGATTTGAACCCGCCGGATTTGCGATCCCGATGCGGAATCTGCGGGCGGATGCGGCGATCTTTCGCGCCGAAAACCTGCCGATTCAGGTTGAAGAAGAAAAACTCCGCACCCAGTACGACAAGACCAGCGGCGCATGGACATTCCTTTGGGAAGGCACGGAAACCACGATTGCGGGCTTGGCGAAACTGCTCCAGTACCCGGATCGATCGGTGCGTGAAGGCGCATGGCGGGCGGCGCATCAGCGGATTTTGGCGGATCGGGAAACGCTCAATGAATTATGGAAAGGCTTTCTTGGTTTGCGTCGTCAAATGGCGGCGAATGCCGGATTTACCAACTATCGTGATTACGCATGGCAAACGCGCTACCGCTTCGATTACACGCCGGATGACTGCACCGCCTTCCATGATGCGATCGAAAAGACGTTTGTCCCTGCCGCGAAGAAACTCCGCGAACGTCAGGCGAAACATCTGAAGCTGGATTCGGTGCGCCCGTGGGATTTGGCGGTCGATCCGTACACCGATCAGGCGCTTGTGCCGTTCCGCACCGAAGACGAATTTGTTCAGCGGACACAGCAAATTTTCGACCAGCTTGATCCAACGCTGGCGAGTTATTTCCGCATGATGCGCGAAAGTGACATGCTTGATCTGCTCAGCCGCCCGAATAAGCGGCAGGGCGGGTACTGCTCCACACTGCCCGTAAGCGAACGCCCGTTTATCTTCATGAATGCGGTGGGCGTCAATGACAACGTGCGGACGTTGATCCACGAAGCGGGGCATGCGTTCCACGCGTTCGAGAAATTCGCGCTGCCGTATCAACAGCAGCGGATGAATACAGCCGAGTTTAACGAAGTCGCATCGATGGCGATGGAACTGCTCACATTCCCGTTCTGGGAGCGCGAGAAGGGCGGCTACTACACGCAAGAAGAAGCGGCACGGGCGAAGATCGATCATCTTGAGAAGATCGTCACGTTTATGCCGTATATGGCGGTGGTCGATGCCTTCCAGCATTGGGTTTACACGCACGAAAACGAAGCGGCTGACGCGGCGGCGTGCGATGCTGTGTGGGGTGCGCTGTGGGATCGCTTTATGGGCGCGGAGGATTGGAGCGGGTTAGAAGACTTCAAAGTGACGGGATGGCATCGCAAGCTGCACATCTTCACGTACCCGTTCTATTATGTCGAATACGGGATGGCGCAGATTGGCGCGATCCAGATTTACGCGAACATGCTCCAAGATCAACCGGCGGCGCTGAATGCCTATAAACGGGCGCTGGCGATGGGCGGAACTGCCACACTGCCCGAACTCTACGCGGCGGCAGGGGCGCGCTTCGCGTTCACGCCGGAGACAGTCGGCGCGGCGGCGGATTTGCTCATGCGCGAGATCGATCAGCTTGAAGCGATGGTGTAATGCCTGAATCGCAGAGGTTGCAGAGCGTAATGCCTTATTCTCTGCGACCTCTGCGTTCTCTGTGGTGCAAAGGTTTTTTCTATGGTTTCCAGTTGATCTTAATTGACGCGTACTGAATCAAGCATGTTTCTTCGACGAGCGCGCCGCTGCCCGTATCAAAATCGGAATATGAAACTTCGGTGATCGTCGCCTTTTCGACTGCCCAGCGGCGAACCGCTACGCCGTCATCCATCGCGATGATCGTCAACGTTTTTGTCGGCAGAGCGCCTGCGCTGTTGGGGACGGCTTCAATAGTTGCCTGAATCCATTGATTGAATGGTAAGTTGGCGTTGCGCTGTACCATGCGGCTGATGCGAAACGGCGGGGTGTCGAGCCGCATCCCCGGATGGTTTGATCCGGTTGTGGGCGGCGCAGTGACCAAACGGAATGGGACAAATCCCTCGATCTTGAATACGCCCGTGACCGGCTGACCGTCAAGTTCAACGGCGAATTCGTTGGCGCAAAGACTGTCGACTACACCGGTGCGGTGGGCGCTGTTCTCCACATTAACCATCTTGACTATCCTCCCTTGAGCATCGACACATATTGAGTATAGCGCCGCGTCGAGTGATGCGCGATCCGCCGATGTCGAGTATGATCGTTGGCTTGTCCGACGAAGTGATGGTGATGTATGCGCGGTTGGAAAGTACTCCCGATTCTGCTCCTTATGCTGGCGGCGTCCTGTGTACCTACACGACAGGCGGATATTGTTGTGCCGACGTTGATGCGGCTGCCTTCGGCGTATCGTTTGGAAGATGCCGAACGGGCGGCGCGTGACTTTTTGGGGCGCTGGCAGTCGGCTGATTTTGCCGGGATGTATGCGCTGGTGAGCTTCACCACCCAAGAAGCGACGGGATACGACGCGTTCAGCACGCTTTACGAGGATGCTCATCGGGTGATGAGCTTGACCCGCTTAGAAACAACACCGCTCACCATTGAACGTGACCCGCAGCAGGACTCGATTGCGCTGTTTACTTATGATGCGGTATTTGAGAGCCGCTTACTCGGCACGTTCAGCGATCCCGGTCGCACGCTGCGGTTGGTGGTCGATGAACAGGCGAATGCTTGGCGCGTGGCATGGTCGCCGGGGGATATTTTCGCGGCGATGGATGACGGCGGTCAGCTTCGCTTCGATCCGGTTATCCCGAATCGCGCCAATATTTATGACCGAAACGGCGAAATATTGGCAGATCAAAATGGGCGTGTGGTGACGGTGCGCCTTGTGCCGGAAGCGATCCCACAGGTTCAGGCGTGTTATATCGCGCTCGGAAATGCGCTTGACCGCGATTCACAGGAGATCGGCGCGGAAATCGAAGCACAGCCTTCGAACTGGTTGATCGATGTCGGCGTGATCGAAGCGCAAACCTATCTCGATCAATCGACGGCGATGATCAGCGCGTGTGATGCCAGCTTCACCGATCGTCCGGCGCGGCGCTACCTGAGGGGCGAGGCGTTCTCGCATATGCTCGGTTATGTCGGCTACCCTGAGCCCTCGCAAGTCGAAACACTAAACGCGGCAGGCTTCGCGCAGGATACGATTTTAGGGCGGGCGGGCGTCGAGCTTTCGTGGGACAGCACCTTACGCGGTCAGCCGGGCGGCAGATTGGTGATCGCCGGTGCGGATGGCTCGATTGTGCGCGAAATTGCCCGCGCCAGCGCACAACCCGGTCAAAGTGTGTGGCTGACGATTGACGCCGATTTGCAGGATGGAGTCGCAAGCCTTCTTGCGGATGCCTTCACGCAAGCAAAGGATACGTGGGCGCTCACGTCGGCGGGTGCATCCGCCGTTGTGATGGACATCGATACGGGTGAAATCTTGGCGATGGTGACGTATCCCACGTTTGATAACAACGCCTACACCGTCTTTCCAACAATGGGACGTAATGCGGCGAATACCTTGATCGAAGCGTATCAGGCAGACCCGGCACGCCCTGAGCTTTACCGCCCGACGCAGGGTGTGTATACGCTCGGTTCGGTGATGAAAACGATCAGCGCCGCTGCCGCCGCCGACAGCGGAGTTTATGCGCTGGATCAGCGCTATACCTGTTCCGCCGTGTGGACGCGGGACATCACCCGCTATGACTGGACTCCGGTCGGGCATGGCACGGTTGATCTAGCGGGGGCGCTGACACAAAGCTGCAACCCGTATTTCTACGAAGTCGGCTATCAGTTGAGCATGGTCGATCCGATGATTCTGCCGTCGTATGCGCGGCGGCTCGGTTTTGGCGATGTGACCGGACTGCCCGATCTGCCGGAAAGCGCAGGCTTGATCGGCGATGCGGATTGGCTGCAAACCACTTACGGACTCCCGTGGACGTACAGCGAAGAAGTCAACATGGCGATCGGTCAAGGTTATGTACAGGTGACGCCGCTGCAAGTCGTCCGCTGGTTCTCGGCAATCGCCAACGGCGGATCGCTGCCGCGCCCGATTCTGGTTTCGCAAATCGGCTTGCTCGGTGACCCGATGCGAACGGCTTACGAGCCGATCCTGACACCGACCGAACTCCGCCCCGAAGTGCTGGCGACGATCCGCGAGGGGTTATGCGCGGTGACGACGGCGAGCTATGGCACAGCGACATTTGTTTTTGAAGACTCGCCGCTGCAAAGTTACGGCGTGTGCGGCAAAACAGGAACCGCGCAAGATGATCCGCGCAATTCGCATGCGTGGTTCGCGGCATATGCGCCGCGCAGTAATCCGGAAGTCGCGGTTGTGGTGATGGTCGAAAACTCCGGACAGGGGTCAGAAGTTGCCGCGCCGATTGCCCGCGATATTCTGGAACTCTACTTCGGCATGACGCCGTAAATTGCATAGAAAGACTTTTGAACCGCAGCGCTCCACTGCCTGCACAGGCAGCTTGCGAAAGCTGGTCAAGCGCAGCATCACATGAATGAGGTTGTGCCGTA
>CALBRY010000345.1 GCA_937927665.1 uncultured Chloroflexota bacterium | reverse complement strand
AAATCTGAATTCGTGCGAGCGTCCCCCCTCCCGGAGCGTTTTCGACCGTGAGTGTGCCGCCGATCAGCGTCAGAAGCGTCGAGTGCAGTGCCAAGCCGCTTCCGCTCGCGCTGGCAGGTGCATTTCCTAACCCAACGCCATCATCATGAATGTCGATCACAAATGCGTCATCGCGTCGAATTTGGATCGACAAGGTAATGGCACGCTCTACGCTCGTTCCGCGCCCATGCACCGCCGCATTGCGGACGATTTCGCGGGCTGCACCAAGTACAATCTCTTGCACAAGCGAATCAACGTGGATCGCGGCATTGATCTCCCAATGAATTCCCGCAAAAGCATTGGCGAATTCCGCCCCGATCATCCGCTTCATTTCGCTAACCAAGTCAGATGTGGCTGCGTCCGCCGGAGTCAGAGGCGGCAGATCGCGGATCAGGTCAGCAATGCGGCGGTGCGTATCGCTTAAACTGCGGACAATCTCCGGTGAAATGACTTGCGTTCGCGCCGCGCCGCTCAACTCAAGGATGGTGGCATGGATAACGGGAAGCACATCATCATGCAGCGTGCGCCGGGTGCGCAGATCGATCAAGCGGTTTTGCGTAATCCGCTGTCGCTGTAGGTCAATAAGACTGCGCGCCATGGTTTCGCCTGCCAGCATATCGAGAATGCGTTCGCCTGCCGCTTGTGCGATTGCGATCTCCTCTTGTGAATAAACACCGCTATCCAGTTTGCCGCCAATCAGCAGTGCTCCGCTCAAGCCGCGCTCCGTCCACAGGGGAATCGCCCAGCAGTATGCTCCATAGACGTTCGGGTTGAGGGCGAGAATTTCTGTGTTCAACTGCTTCGGCGGCTGCATCAGCGGCGTTGTGATCTCAGGCGGATAAACAAGCCCTTTTCCCACCAGCGGTATCAGCGTTCCGAGCGGCGTGAGCTGGGCGCGCTCCGTATTGAGCACCTCACGGCAGATCGCTTGAAGCAGCCCTGCTGCTCGCCCCTGCATACTGCCATTCTGACCAAGAAAACTACCCACGAGATTTTGTGTGCTGATAAAGGGGCGTAAGCTGGTCATGAAGCGCGTGCGTTCGACGAAGGAGCGCCATGTGTACAGCGCATAAAAGAGCACGATCACACCGGTGGTGAGCAGCAGACTGTAGATCGGGCGAATTTGTGCCGCCAATGTCCACCCGACGACAACACCATATCCGGCGGCAAGGATCACCAAACTGCGCCACTGCCTGAACAGGTTACGACGGGGAAGGCTTCTGCCGGTAAATACTTCATAACTGACAACCGCCTGTCCCATCATCAACGTCGCAGCGGCGATCAACGAGGATAGGACGAGATCGAACACGCCGATCGTTTGAATGCTAAATGTGGTCAAGGCACGTTGGGGAGCCATGAAGATCACCAGCCCGACGAATAAAAACACGAACAGGCTGACTAACAGCAAAATACCCGACGCGCTGATCAACCATGGTCGTGAACGCTGGCGCGCGAGATCGGCATCCGAACTCGTCGCAGCATGCAAAAAACGCAGCGCATCTATTGACAGCAGGATACAGCCGACCATAAACACGGGAAATAGAAACAGCACAGGCACGCCGCCGATCACCGCCGCCTGTGAAAGGTCAAGTTGAGTCACCTCTTCGTAGGATGGCACGGGCTTTGCTATCAATAGAAGTATTACCGCAAGCACCGCGAGAAAGGTCATACTCCGGTAAGCAGTTTGATGGCGGCGGCGCAGTCCAAAATCTGTTGATGACCAAAATCCGCCGTACCACAACATAAGCACATACCACGCGAACGGCGCGACTGTGACCGGAATCCAACCGATCTGCCACCAGAAATTGACTCCATCAAAATTGAGGGAGCGCTGCTGACCGAGGATCGCTGTGTGACTGACAAAGAACAACGCTCCGGCAAGCGCACCACCACCGAGAAGCCATACACCCCAATGCTGGCGATCCGCATTGAGCAGAATTGTCAGTCCTAACCAGAGCAGCATCATGGCATTGAACAGAGATACCGCTAGAAGCGCCCAATCCAGCCAGAAAACCCCGTTGACTATTCCGTCCATACATCCCATTCTCCGCGTGCGTTCTGCACAAAGGATTGTCCCTCGGCATCCCATTGAATCAGGCGGCGAGTTAGAGCGATGATCGCTGCACGGGTGCGCGCAATTTTCTCGTCGGTCGCGCTTTCGACCAAGCCCCATGCTGCATAAATCTGTCCGTTTGTACGGCTGATCGTCCGCTTATCGCGGAAGCCCATCTGAGCAGCGATTTGTTCGTTGGTCAAGCCGCGTGCTAGCAGCCGCACCACGATCTGTTCGTTCGGCTCCAACAGATTCATCGGGTCGAGTTGATCGCGCTGGCGGACTTCGTGGACGCGCATTTCGATGTCCGGGTCGATGAAGCTTCGACCTGCCGCCGCATCTCGCAGCAGCGGCACGATCATCTCCGGCAGAAGATAATTCGATTTGCGTACATACGCATAATGGCTGAGGATTCCCGCCTGCCGAAACGCACGATAATAGGCGTCGTCGTCCTGAATCGAGTAGAAAACGACAGGCATTCGGGGGAACTCACGCCGCACCCTTACCGCCGCTTCAATGCCGGTGACGTCGTCCTCAAGCGCGACATCCATCAGGATCACCTGCGGTTCATGGGCGATGCAGGCATCCAAGACATCACCGCCCCGTGTGATCATCCTGATTACCGTGATGTCTTCGGTGGCTTCAAGTCCCGCCTTGAGTGCCGTTTGCAAACGTAGATTGTCTTCGACCAACAGCATCCGCAGCATGGATGATCCTCCTTTTGTGACCGTATGCGGCATTCCCCATCCCCGTCAAGCACTCAGGTGCTTTGCGCGGCGCACGTGAGCGGTGGAAGCATGCTCCTGCTTTCTCGTAAAGTGACCATCACATGCCGGTGAAAATAAGAGGCTGCTCCATGAATGTCAAAATGATCCTGCCCGCGCTGACCGAAGCGAAAAGCCCTTTCTTCCGCCCGATCAAGTATTCCCTATTTCCGCCGCTGGGGCTGGCGACGCTTGCCGGATACTTGAGCGACGATGACGCGATCAAGATTCAAGATGAGCATGTCGAAACGCTTGACCTGAATGATGAACCCGATCTGGTCGTGATTCAGGTGTACATCACATCAGCGTACCGTGCCTATCAGATCGCGGATCATTATCGTGCGAAAGGGGCATATGTCGCGCTCGGTGGGCTGCACGTGACTTCACTCCCCGATGAAGCCGCGCCGCATGCCGATTCAGTCTTTCTGGGTCCCGGTGAGGACACTTTTCCCAAATTCTTGAGCGACTTTCGCGCGGGTGTGCCGCAAAAAGTCTATCAATCGCAAGTGCGCGACTTGATCGGCATGCCGCGTATACGCCGGGATCTGATCAAGCGTCACCTGTATCTTGTGCCTAATTCGATTGTCGTCTCGCGCGGGTGTCCGCATGTGTGCGATTTTTGTTACAAAGAAGCGTTCTTCAAAGGCGGGAAGAGCTTCTATACACAGGCAGTCGATGACGCGCTGGCGGAGATCGAGCGGCTGCCGGGTCGCCACCTGTATTTTCTCGATGATCACCTGTTCGGGAATCCACGCTTTGCGGCGGCTCTGTTCGACGGGATGCGCGGCATGAACCGGTTGTGGCAGGCGGCGGGCACGGTTCAAGCGGTGTTGAAATCGGGATTGATGGAAAAAGCGGTGGCTTCGGGGCTGCGCAGTTTGTTCGTCGGCTTCGAGACACTGAATCCCGAAAGTTTGAAGGAGCAGCACAAACATCAGAACCTTAACCGCGATTACAACGCGGCGATCCGCCGTTTGCATGAATTAGGGGTGATGGTCAACGGTAGTTTTGTGTTCGGGATGGATCAGGACGACGAGACGGTTTTTGATCGCACCGTCGCGTGGGCGGTTGAGCAGGGCATCGAAACGGCAACCTTCCATATTTTGACGCCGTACCCGGATACCGCGCTGTACAAGCGCATGCAGACGGAAAATCGCCTGACAACTTCCAATTGGGATTTGTATGACACGCGCCATGTTGTCTACAAGCCCGCGCGGATCAGCCCGGAAGCGTTGAAAGCGGGATATTGGCGCGCCTACCGTGACTTTTACCGCTGGGGATCGATCTTGCAGGGTGCATCGAGTAAACCGACGCTCAAAGGGCAGCTTCGCCACGTCGCTTATGCGGGTGGGTGGAAAAAGCTAGAACCGCTGTGGGATTTCGTCATTCGCGCGCGTCGTGTGACATCCATGCTCCCCGTGCTAGAAGCCGTGTTGTCGGGCGGCAGGGGCGCTGAAAATCCGATCACGCAGAATCGGGAATCGAGTTCTTCAATACTTGATTCTTTTT
>CALBRY010000344.1 GCA_937927665.1 uncultured Chloroflexota bacterium | reverse complement strand
GGTTCCAGCATTCAAGCGCGGAGCCCAATAGGTCGTAACCGGACCAACCACGCGCCCTTGACCGAGCAGCGGACTCGGCGGGTACGGGCATTCTGCCGTCGGGAGAATAACTTCCACTTCACCGCAATCGTCGGTCGATTCAACTTCCTGTGAGCCAAAAATAACGTTGCCCACAGAATCCGCCGCGATGAATACGTTGATCAGTGTACCGGGTACAACTCCCGCCAATGAGTACGAACGGAAGACATTGCTGCCGGGTGCGTCAGGAATTCCTTCATTGATGCCCAATTCCGGGATGATCACAAAGGCATTGTTGCCAACGGCGATCTTTGCAAACTCTGCAGCAGACGCAGCTTTGGCAGCCAAAGGCTCCAGATTAGGAATCGTAAAATCAACATACAAAGTGCATCCATCAACCGAAGCGCTGAATTCATAACCGCGTTCGCCCGCAAAAGCTGGCAGTACACTTACAAGGCTGAGTATGAGAAGCGGAAGTACGATAAGCATCCGACGAGCTTGTTTCATAACTGATTTCCCTCAAAGAAGTTACATGAGCCTGCAAGCAACTATACGCAACAAGTTGCATAACTGCTAACTCAAAGCAGTAAAGAAGCTGTAAAGCTTTTGAATTTACGAAAATCGGGCAACTTGACCTATCAAGGCACATCACGCGGAGGGTATGCTTGATGCAGCAGAACGATCAAGAACGGATGAACGGATGATGATCCCGTTACACCTTTGGACACTTTCGGCGGCGCAGGCGATAGCGCTGCAAAAAGAACTCGCAGCACAGTTGATCTATGATCGCCCGCTCGATTTCAGTGCGATCCGGTTAGTGGCGGGCGTAGATGTATCCGTCAAGCCGAATGCGATGGGGATCGCCATGTCTCAGGCGGCGATCGCCGTATTAGAATATCCCTCAATGCGGCTGGTCGAAGCCGCGCTCGCCGTCATGCCGACGCCGTTTCCCTATATCCCCGGCTTGCTCTCATTTCGAGAAGCGCCGGTGATCCTGCAAGCGGTCGAAAAGCTGACAACAGCGCCGGATGTGTTCGTATTCGATGGAATGGGACGCGCTCACCCACGCCGGATCGGGATCGCGTCGCATGTCGGCTTATGGCTGAATAAACCAACGATCGGCTGTGGAAAAACGCTTCTGATCGGGAAATACAGCGAACCCCCTGCCGAACGCGGCGCATGGTCGCCTTTGATCGATCAAAAAGAGGTGATCGGCGCGGTATTACGCACCCGCGCCACCGCCAAACCTGTCTATATCTCGGTCGGGCATCTAGCAGATCTGCCGACTTCAATTGAATTGATTATGCAGTGTACAGGCAAGTATCGGCTCCCCGAACCGATCCGCGCCGCGCACCATGCCGCCGGGGAATTTTCGCCTTAAAGTCGTTGATCACGGGTATAGTGTGTAATCTGTAACTCACCGAATGGTCAGCCCTGTGGTTGAATGGGCGAAAATGCTTTCTTCAACCACAGGTAAGATCATGACCAACGTAATGAACAGCTTCGCCAATACACTTGTTAAGCCGCTCCTCAAATCCCCACTCCACCCGCTGATGAGTCGCAAACTCGTGTTGATCACCTACACGGGTCGCAAATCGGGCAAGGCATACACCCTTCCGGTCGAATACACGCAGCATGATCACACCCTCACGATTTTGACGTGGAAAAACCGGACATGGTGGAAGAATCTGGAAGGCGGCGCATCCGTAACCGTGCGACTGCAAGGCAAAGAGGTGAACGGCAAGGCGAGTGTGCAGCATTACGATAAAGAGCACGCCACACGGTTCTTGAAAAAGCGCATGACCTCATGGTCGGATGCACAGATCGCCAAGAAAGTAGACAGCGCGGTCGTCGTCACGATCCATCTGGTATATCGCTAGACCGCAGTTCCCCACGCATTGATCAAAGCGGGCAAATCCTTAAAGGTGATGTCCGCTTGAATACTTGATTTGTCCGCTTCGGCGGGCGTCGTGACGCCCGTCAAGACGAGTGCTGTCTGAAGTCCCGCCTGTGCCGCCCCCGCGATATCCGTATCGAGTCGATCGCCGATCATCAGTGTGTGCGCTTCCGCAGTACCGAGCGACTCCAACGCCGCATCAAACATCGCCCGCCCCGGCTTGCCCATGCTGATCGGTATCTTGCCGCTGGCAGTTTGCAGCGCCGAAATGATGCTGCCCGCGCCGGGAACAAGTCCCTCCGGTGTAGGAAAGGTCGCGTCGGTGTTGGTAGCGATGAAATCCGCACCGGCGCGCAAGCATAAACTAGCCTTCTTGAGCTTGTCATAGGTGAGCGCGAAATCGATCCCCACCACAACCGCCACCACGCGCGGATCAACCTCCCCTGTCACTTCAAACCCCGCGCTGGTGATCAGTGTTCGCAGCCCATCACCGCCCAGAACATGAATCACCGAACGATACGGATAGCGGCGGGTGATATAGGCTGCCGTCGCCGTACCGCTGGTTACGATCTGGCGGTCTTGTACGCCATCAACCCCCATCCGCGCGATCTTTTCCACATAATCCGCCGGAGTCAGGCGGCTGTTATTCGTCGCCAGCGCGAACGGAACCGCGTGATCGCGCAAAAACGCGAATAGCTCATGCATCCCCGGCAGCGGTTGATCGCCGCGCCATAATACGCCATCCATATCCATGATGACGGCAGAAATTCGTTTGAAATCGATCATGTACGCCTCATTCGGTTCGTTCTCGGAAAGCGGTCGGGGTTGTAGATACTTCGCGTTGGTGAGAGCGAACCATCACGCGCGCGGTGCGCAGCAGAAAATCCTGTACAATCGACGGGGATGTTCGCTTGAGCGGTTCAGTAATGCCGCGAAAAACGAGCAAGAAACCAACCACCAGCCCGACGGGTATTCCGGCAAGTGCAGCCAAGATATAGGTGGAGCGCTGCGCGTCGGATACCCGTTGATACATCACGTCGATCCCCGCGCCCCACATTGAACTAAACACCATGTTCACGCCCGATCCCCACAGCGCGTAAATAATCACTGCGACAATCAACGCGCCGATCAAACGGGGGACGAAATTTCCCGCGACTGCTGCCGCACCGCGTCCGCGATCAGCGGCGATGATTCGGCTGGCGCACGATGTACACAGATACAATGGGAAACGTCCGTCCGATTTGAATGTCTCAGTAATTTGAACCGTCGTGACAGTACGCATCCCGTCGAAAACTTCTTCGTCGTAGGATTCTTCGTCATATTCTCCGCTTACGCTGTTCCACGTGCGGCGGAAGCGTGTCACCGTCCGGTAGGTTGGTTCTTCGTGCGTCGATGTAGAGCGCCCCGTCTCGTGCCATGCGCCGAAATAGAACATCGTGCGGTGAGGATGCGGCGGTGAACTCCCACAGCGCACACAGCGCTGCATGGTTGATGCGTTCGGTGTGTATCCCGGCGTTCTCATCAAAATGGCGTCGATATGCCCATCAACTGCTTGGCGGACATCGGCGTGATAGCTGACATGTTTACCGAATACGATCGAGAGCAAGATCCCGACGAACACGGTAACGCCGATCAGTCCAATGCCCAAGTGAATCGGAAGTTGTGCCACCGTTCGACCGAGCAGATCGAACACCTGCCCCGGATTCGTGATCAACGCATTCCAGACGAACTGCGTGTCATACCATGCACGTTGGAGTAGATTTGAGACATCTGTGATGCTAAACAGACTGTAGCGAATCATCATCCAGAAGGCATAATACGCCAGAAGCAGTCCAACAGCGATGAGCAGAATGATACGTCCGGTGTGATGACCCGTTCGCATCGAAACCCTCCAGGAGAGGATGAGGTAGATGAAAAGCACATCTTATCGTGAACAGAAGGCTTTTCAAAGGAGAGGATATGACCTTTTCAATCGCGGCATATGATGCGCATGAGCAGGCGTGGGGAATCGCCGTCGCCAGCAAATTTCTCGCCGTTGCGGCGGTCGTGAGTTGGGCGGAAGCTGGCGCGGGCGCGGTTGCCACCCAGTCCTACGCAAAAGTGAGTTACGGGCGCGATGGTTTGGCGCTCATGCGCGGCGGCATGAGCGCACAGGACGCGCTGAACAATGTGATCGCGGCGGATAAAGAGCGCGATAAGCGGCAGGTGGGCATGGTCAGCCGTGACGGGAGCGCCGCAACCTATACCGGGAGCGCCTGTCACGCATGGGCGGGCGGCAAAACGGGCGAAGGCTTCGCTTGTCAGGGAAACATCCTCACCGGCGCGGAAGTGATCGAAGCAATGGCGGACGTATTCAGCGTTACCGGCGGCGAACTGGCGGATCGATTAGTGGCGGCACTCGCGGCAGGTGATGCGGCAGGCGGTGACAGTCGCGGTCGGCAGGGTGCGGGCGTGCTCGTTGTCAAAGACGGTGCGGGTTACGGCGGCGATAATGATCGGTATCTCGATCTGCGCGTAGATGATGATCCCGCGCCGATTGGCAAACTCGCCTCAATGGTGCGGACGCATCATCTATTTTTCAGTAGCCCGCGACCGCAAGACGCCGTCTCGATCACCGAAACGCTGGCGCGCGAGCTTCAAAAAATGATGCAAATCGGCGGCTACTGGAAAACCGATGTCACGGGCGTATGGGATGAAACCGCCAAAGCCGCATTCGATGCCTTGATCGGGAACGAAAATCTGGAAGAACGCTGGCGGCGCGAAGACCCGGACAAGATCGACCGGATCGCGCTGGAATATCTCCGCGAACGGTATCACGTGTGAGCCGAACTGCGCTGGTTATTCTGCTGCTTGCCGCCGTGTTTCGCATCGCGCCGCTTGCCGATGATGTGCGCTTTCACCCGGATGAAGCGCTGTTCACGTCACTCGCGCGCAGTGTATTGACATCCGGGAATTGGCGGCTGATGGGCGATCTGGATAAGCCGCCGCTTTCGATTTATATCAATGCCGCATCACTCGCATTGATCGGCGTGAATAATGATCGCGGCGTGCCGGATCTCGATCCGCATGTTGGTGAATTTGCGGCGCGCCTGCCCGGTGTCCTTGCCGGACTCCTCTGGGTAGCGGCGGTCTACGCGCTGGCAAAGCGCCTGTACGGAAATGATACGCTCGCGGCATGGGCAGCATTGTTCATGGCGTGTGCGCCGCCCGCGATCGCGTACAGCGCGGCGGCTTATACCGATGGCTGGATGCTGGCATTTTCGGGGCTGGCGCTCTGGATGGCATCCGCCGATCGACCGCTGACCAGCGGAGCGTTTCTAGCATTTGCGTTCCTGTCCAAACAGCAGGCACTTTATTACCTGCCGTTGGCGTTCGGTTTTCTGCTGCTTCCCGTCAGCGTAAACACACGCGCCGCCGTGATCCGCCGCGCCGCGCTCTTGCTTCTTCCAATCGCAGCCGCGTTCGGTGCGACTGCCGCATGGGATGCACTGCGCCGACCCTCTCCGCCGCTGTTTGCGCTTGCGGCGGCGAACAATTCACCGGGGCGGCTGATCCGCTCGGATGAAGTTATCCCCCGCCTGATCACATGGCTGGAATGGGGGCAATTCGCGGTCGGTGCGCCGACACTGTTCTTGACTGCCCTTTCGCCGCTGGCGGTGACGTGGCGCGTGCGGCGGCTCACTCAAACACGCGAAGCCGCCGCCGATTTGCTGATTGTGCTGTTCATCGTCGGTTACACATTCGTTCACTGGTTGATCGCCTTCAACACCTACGATCGTTATCTGCTTCCGATCGTGCCGATGCTGGCGATTTTGGCGGCGCGTACCGGATTTTGGCTGTGGGCGATGCTCTCACGCTGGATCACACGCCCGGAACTGACCGTCGCAGCAGGCGCGGTGGTGATTTCGCTCCTCACCGGAGCGCGAGACACCCACTCGATTTACAATGCGGAGCGCTACGAGCAGGGAGACATAATCGCGCTGGCGGACTATCTCAATGCGCTGCCGACCGCGACGATCATCTATGATCACTGGCTCGGCTGGCAGTTGGGGTACTATTTGGGTGCGTGGAATGATAAGCGGCGCGTGTATTATCCTACAGCCGATGCACTTGCCGCCGATGCCGTCCGGCTCACGGAAACCGAGCCGCGCTACTTTCCCGCGCCTGCGTCACAGTCGTTCGAGGTTTGGCGTGAGGCACTCGAAGGCGCGGGGTTTGTCGTTGAACGGGTTTACTTAGCAGGAAGCTATACGGTTTATCGGCTTGTACCACCCTAAAACGTCGCCGAACTGCGCCGCCCGGTGCGAAGCATTTCCCCCGCGACACTGAGCAGATTGTTGGCGATGTACGGCTTGGTCAGGTAACGGTCAGCGCCTGCATCAAGCGCCGCGCGAATTTGATCAGGATCGATCATCGCCGAGAGAACGAGTACAGGGATCGCATCAAAAGTACTTTTGGCGCGAATCTGCCGCAGAAACTCAAGACCGGAGACGTCAGGAAGCATTAGATCGAGGATCAGTAAATCAGGAAGCGGCGGTGTTTTCAGGCGTTGAGCAGCGTCGGCTGCGGTCATAACCGATGTGGTTTCAACTCTCAAACGTGAGAGCAGAACGCGCACCAAACTGAGAATTTCCTGATCATCATCTACGACAAGTACACGTTTTTGGGTTTCGACCACAAATGTCATCCTTCAGGCTTGCTGCCTGATTATCGCAGAGAGTCTAGTTCTAACCTAATTCACACAGCTTGTCGAGTAGACGTTTTACGGTACACTGGACTGTCAGCAGGTTTGCACAGATGGAAGAAAAGAGGCGTTTGGGTGAATAAAATTCTCCGCCGTCGGCTGCATCGCACAGCTTTAGCATTCTCGTGTGGGGTCGTTTTGATGACTGCGGGTTGTTTTCGTTCTGCCAGCGAAACAACGGTAGACGAATCACCAATGACGCCAACGACTGCCCCGCCCACTGAGGGTGCGCCGCTCAGTGCTGATACAACCAACGATCCACAGTTCACCATTGTGACGCCGCCGACGCCGACCGAAACTCTGGATCAGCCGCCGACGCCGTTCCCGACATTGACGCCGAACTCAGGCGGTGTCAACACCGTGCCAACGCTCACGCCCACCAGCGACGCAGAGCAGCTTTCACCGACCATTCCCCCGCCGCCCGGCGCGTTTAATGGCACACCGACGATCACCTTTATCACACCGGGGAGTCCGCTTGGATTCATCACCCCTGACCCGATGACACCTACCCCGATCACGTTTGGCACAAGCGGCACGACTCCCACACCAGATCCATTTAGCGTAACTGGATCGGATCCGCTTTCGACCGGTGAAGCACTCGCGGAGGAATGCATTTATGTCGTTCAGCCGGGCGATACCTTGTTCGGGATCGCACTAAGCGAAGAAATCACCGTCGCCGCGATCCGTGAAGCAAATCCCGATCTCGTGGGAACAGACCCGATTTTGCAGATCGAGCAAGAACTCCGCATGCCCTACGAAGGCTGCCCGGATTACATCGCGCCAACCATCACGCCGACGCGAAATATCACGCCCAGCACCAGCGCCGAAGGATCAGCCGAACTCTATATTGTTCAGCCGGGCGATACGCTCTCCAATATCGCGGCGCGTTTCGGTGTCACCGTTCAGGCAATTGTGGAAGCCAACGAATTGGCGAACCCGGATGTCCTTGATGTGGGGGATGAACTGCGTATTCCGAGCGCCGATGACTAACCCATAAACCCGCTACAATGGGGTGAAGTTTTTGTCTGTCATGTGTCTGTCATGTGTCTGTCAAACGAGAGGGCAAGGAATGAAAAAGACAACTGTGCGGCTGCTCATCATCATGGTGGCATTGATCGCCGCGTCATGCAGCCAGCTTGGGACTGGCGGCAGCATTCCGACGCAGGGGAATATCAACGATAGCGCATCGGCATCCCGCTATCTGCCGAATTTACCGGGGTACATCTCGACCGATGTGCAAAGCATCAGTGATGCGATCTCTGCGGCAGGCGGATCGGCGGCGCTGTTCAGCGGAAATCCCGTCGCGGCAGCATTGATCGCGCAGATCGACGGGATGATTGACTGCTACAAAAATGTTGGCGCGTTGGCGGCAAAAGCATATGTACAGGCGGATATTGCGAGTGTCATGGACGGAAATGTCCCCATGTTCGGTGCAATGGCGGTGATCAATCAGGATCGGATCATCAATAACGCGATTCCGTGCGCGTTAGGCGCGGGCGTTCAGCGCTCCCAAGCGGATTCACCGCGACCCTGTGCGAGCAGCGGATCATTCACCGTAGATGGCGAAACCCTCTATTACCTGTATGCCGCAAGCAGTCAAACGCTTTGCAGCATGTTCCAATCCGCCATTCCGAGTTCGTAATCGTAGGGACAGGGCATGCCCTGTCCTCATTTGCTCCGCTCGCTCGTTTGCGCCCCTTTTAGCGCATGCTTTTGCTTGCTCCCCTCTCCGAATTCGGGGAGGGGAGACGAGCGAAGCGAGTGGGGGAGGGGTGCTTTACCGGCTGATTTTTCTGGCGTTACTTCTGCTTGTAGGGCTAGCTGCTCAAAACCGTACCCCTGCCAGTGCGCCAGCGGGGAGAGCTTAAGCTCACCCTTTCGGGAATAGGCGCGCCATCATCACCATATCGAGCAGTACGCCATTTCGCTTATACAATCCCCGTTTGACGCCTTCACGCTCAAACCCGAATTTCTCGTAAACATGGATCGCCCGCGTATTTTCCGCGAACACTTCGAGTTCGACGCGCTCAACCGTTGGGTTGTGCGCCGCCCATTCGATCGCCGCCGACATCAGCGCCGAGCCAACCCCTTGATCGCGCCAGTTTTTCGCCACATACACGCCGAGCGCCGTCATGTGCTGGTCAGCGTGCAGCGTTCCCCCGCCGCAGGTCAGCGCGCCGATTACCTGACGATTTACCTCCGCAATCAAAAAGACTGAATTCGTTGAACCAGATACTTCTATAATGCGATCACGAATACGTGTGATGGGTGGTGCGAATTCATCAGGCGCGTAAGGGGTATCGACTGGCGGCTGTTCGCGCAGCACAGCAGCGATCAAGCCGATATATCCGGCGGCATCGGCAGGAACTGCCGGACGAATCTGGTATGATATCATCGTTATATCCTCAGAGGGCAAAAGATTAGAACCTGTAAAACCTTGTAAACTCCACGAGAAGAACAGGGGCGCAGTTTTCACATTTTTTGCACATTTAACATTCGCTTAACAAAAACATTGATATGATGAATTTATCGCAGCCCGTAGAGGTGGAGCATAGTCATGAACGTATTCCGCAAGTCCGCCCCATCCATTAAGCCGGCTTTCGGCATGATTCTGATCCTGCTGATGCTCGGCGCAGTTTTGCCAGCAGCAGCGCAAGATGCATCGGCAGTCGTTGGAACCACTGACTGCTATGCTGAAGATGATACTGCTTACATCAACTTTGAACTCGATGTTTTCTTCCGCCGCAATGAAGATGTTACTGTTGCCGCGTGGCCTCGCTTCGCGGAGGATGACGAATTAATCCTGAGCGAAGATCCTGATTATGAGGATCGCGACGGCTTCATTGTAACGGCTGATACTGTCACCCTGCTGTATGATAACGCTCACTGGGATGCTTTCCGCTTGGAAATCCCCTCCGATGCGTTCCCCAGCGGCGATTATGATTTCTACATGGAAATCGAAATCTACGACGAAGATGGCAACCTGATCGAAGAGCACAGCGCCTTCGATTGCTCCTTCTTCATGGGCGATGGTGGCAGCGGCACTGGCGGCGGCGGAGATGATCCTAAAGGCGGCACCGGCAGTGGTGGCAGCGGCGGCGGCAACTGCGAAAGCACAATCGCCCTCGATTGCAACCTTGATGCCGAAGATGGTGATGATGTGCTGGTCGGCGGTTTCCTGCCCGATCCGTTTGAAGCCAATGTGACAGCAGGTGGACGTGTTGAGGTCATGCCGGAGTTCGAGGCTGGCTCGACATGCCGTGGCTATGTCACCGAAGCGCCAACCTTCACGATCGAATACGTTGATGCTGCTTCGTTCGTACGCTTCTACACCGAAGGCAGCGAAGATCTGACGATGGTTGTTCATGCGCCCGATGGTTTGTGGTACTGCGACGATGACACGGGCGAAGGTCTGAACCCCGAAGTATCGTTCGTGCGTCCCGAAGATGGCTTCTACTACGTGTGGATTGGCACTTACGGCGGCGGTACGGAACGTACCACACTGCTGGTCAGTGAAATTCGCTAACCGCTAAAATCAGTTACTCAATACAGGGACGAGGCTCATACCTCGTCCCTTTTTGATTCGGGTTACGGCACGGTGAAGGGCACTTGATAAGGCGGCTGCACATAATTGCCATCGTTGCCCACCACCACAAGCTGAATGATGTAACTCCCCGGCTGAAGCCCCGGCATTTCTCCCAACTGTCCATTCACGACCGAATTGGGATTGATCTCGCTCATCGTCACCCAGCTATCGCCAAACTGACCGCCGTAAAGCTCCAGTTTAAAATACTGCGCCTGCTGCGGGGTAAACGCCGCCGTTCCCAGAATGGGCGTTCCAGCGGTCACAACCTGCCCCGGTGACGGCTGACTAATGAAAGCGGTGATCACGTTCGTTCCGCCTGTCGCGGCGATCAACTCCGGTGAACACGCGATCGTTGGCAGAAAGGCGAATCCGTTCGCGCGGGCGTACTGTTCGGCGCGGGCTGCATCTTCCGGCACAGGCGGCGGAGCGATGAAAAGCTGTTCCCGCGCCGCTGGGTCGCTGGCGACGACTTCAATCGGAAGCTGGCAGTAGATCGGCTGCGGCGGTGCGACTGCCCCCACCTGCTGAAACACGACCTGTGTCCCTGCTGGAAGCGAATGCACATAGACCCGGTAAAGGCTCGGCTCAACTTCACGCAGCCACACACCCGATGCCGGTTGTTGACTATCAGCGGGCGGTTCAGCAGCAGGGTACATCAAGCCGCCCTGACCATCGGGCAGCCCTGCCGGGGTATCCATCCACAGTTCAGTAATCGATTGTGAGCAGTCCATCGCTGGATCGCGGAGAGCGGCAATCGCGCAGAAACGTTGAAAACTCAATCCGACAGGCGCATCAAGCTGATCCGGCATCCGCCCGCCTTCGACCGTGAATTCATCAATATAACCCGTCGAGTAAATCCCGTTGATGATCGAATTCCAGATCGGTGCTGCACCCGTCAATCCGGTTGTGCCGCTGCTCATAGGCGCTCCGCTGCTGTTGCCCACCCACACGCCGACAGCAAGATTGCGGTTGTAGCCAATCGTCCAGTTATCGCGGAAATCGTCCGTCGTGCCTGTTTTGACCGCCGTGAACAAACCGCCTGTATTGAGCGGACTGTTTGCGCCCATTGCCGGGGTGCGCGCCGCGTTATCGCCCAGTACATCGGTGATCATGTACGCGATGCGCGGATCAAGCACAGTCGTTCCGAAGCCGTTTTCGTTCAGCGTGCGTGCCGTCACATTGCCCGTGATGCAGCCGTTTTCATACTGGTAGAGGATATTGTCATTGTTATCGATGATGCACAGGATCGATGTCGTGGGAACATACACGCCGCTGTTGGCAAACACGCTGTATGCCCGCGTCAATTCGAGAAGCGTCACATCACCGCCGCCGAGCGTGAGTGATAACCCGTACTGGCTGGCGTCATCCCCCAAACTTTCGATCCCGAAACGGGAGGCAATCTCAAGCAGTGCATCCACGCCAATCGAGCGGAGGGTTTGCACGGCGGGAATGTTGTAACTGTTCGCTAAAGCGGTGCGGATGCGTACCGGTCCGTGAAACGTCCGATCATAGTTCACGGGCGAATAATCGCCGATGATCGTTTCGGTATCCCAGATAATATCGCCAAGCGTCATCCCGCGTTCGAGCGCAGCAGCATACGTGAGCGGCTTCATCGTGCTGCCCGGTTGACGAATCGACGTGGTGACGTTTACGCGCCCGTCAATCGCATCGTTGTTGTAATCAATACTGCCCACCATCGCCATGATCTCGCCTGTGATCGGCTGAAGTACGATCACCGCGCCGTTCGTCACGTTATAGCCGTTCAAAGGCAGCACTTGATCACGGGCGGCGGACTCGGCAAGGTCTTGAATACGCAGATCAACCGTGGTGTACACGCGCAAACCACCGCGCGCGATCGCTTCCGGCGAATAACCAATTTCAACCAGAAGCTGTTCGAGTTCGCTCTGTGCGTACACCGTAAAATGCGGCGCATTCAGCGGCGCTTCCGGCTCCACGAGCCTATACCCTTCAGCAATCGCAGCAACACGATCTTCTTCGGTGATCATGCGTTCTTCGACCATGCGCTGAAGCACGGTGCGCCAGCGCAAATCGATCGCCGCTTGAATTTCGGGATCAGGGTTGAACGGGTCATAACTCGCGGGCGACTGCGGCAGTCCCGCAAGAAGCGCCGACTCCGCTAATGTCAGTTCATGCAAATCCTTGTTGAAAAGCACCCGCGCCGCCGCTGCCGCGCCATATGCCATATTCCCGTAGTAAATCTCGTTGAGGTACATCGCCATCACGTCTTGCTT